>CAYSBK010000008.1:0-35436 GCA_964429265.1 uncultured Pirellulales bacterium
GTGCAGTTTCGAGCAACGGGGCTTCTACTCGTCGTGACGGCAACGTCGAAACAATATCTGCCCGATGGACCGGCTGGCCTGACTGATGAGCAAATTGTCAAAGCGATAACCGGCCTGGTGAACTTTCCCGAGGAGAAAGTCAAAGACATTGTCCTTGAGAAGCACTTTGAAGAAATGGGTGATCCGAACAATAGGGTGCTTGTCTGCTATGGCAAGCTGGCGGCCCCAAGACCAACCATGAAGCGCTATGGGTCCGAGCCGGACGAAATTCGGACCTGGTGGAGCGACATGCAATTCTGGGTAACAAAGAACAAGGTCTTTTTCAGTTCGTCAATGGTAAACTGGGAGAGCCTTCCGGCGAGCCTGGATCCATACGTGTTCAAGCTGTCCGCGAGCACCAGGGGCTCCGAAAAATGACAAGTCCCGGGACGGCGCTGCCGGACGGCAGTGAGGGTGAAGCAGCCGGTCGGATTGCGGTGTACCGGCGGGGCTTAACTACGTACGGGACGTGGGAAGAGCGTTCGACCGGCAAAGAGCGGCGTGGTTTTGTAGCCAAGGATATTACATTACCTGAAGGTGTAGATACGATAACCGTTTGGGTGAGGTGCTGGAGCAGTGGGCCCGGGGCGTTTGGCATAGACTGGGTAAAGCTGGAGGACGTATCCGAGCACAAGAGATAGGGCTGCGGTGGTCTATTCAGCAGCGTCCGTTTTTGGAACTTTGAGGTAAGTGAGGGTTCTTTCGAGTATTCTTGCGGCGGCGGGGAAGGCGACTGCACGCGGCGGCTATGAAGGTTTGGTCTGGTGGACCGGCGGCGGACTCTAATCAAACCGCACATCCACAAGGACCAGTTCGACGCTGCGATTGCCGTTGTATTCGTTGATCTGGACGTTGTAGGCGACATCAAAGTAATCCTGCTCGAGCAGTTTTTTTTCCAGTGCGCCGAACCGGAAGCCGATGCATCGAATTGCCCCGGTGTTGTCGCTGAGCGCCAGTTGGAGGTGGTCGCCGTTGGCACCGACCTTTCTGGGGGGGGCGGCCAGGTGCACGGCGAGGCTGGCAAAGATGGGCCTGGGATTGCCCTGGCCGAACGGTTCAAGCAGGCGAAGCTGGTTGGCGGTATCGATGTTGAGATCGCTCAGGCGTGTAACGGCGTCGATGTGCAGCCTGGCGGCTACGTCTTCTTCGCTGAGGTGCCGGCGGGCGTAATTCTCGAACTGCTCGGCGAAGAGTTCGATCTTTTCGGATTCAATGCTGATACCTGCAGCCATGCGGTGTCCACCGAAGCCAAGCAGGCACCGGGAGCAGGCCGATATCCCCGCCAGCAGTGAAAAGCCGGGTATCGACCTGCCTGAACCCTGCGCCAGTCCCGGTCGGGGTGAATCGACGTTAATCATTATCGTCGGTCGGTGAAACGTTTCTGCTATCCGGGAGGCAACAATTCCGATTATGCCCGTATGCCAGTCGGCGGAGGCCAAGACGAGGCTCTTCTGCTCGGGGCGGTCCAGCCCCTGGCGGCTGACCATCTCGCAGGCCTGCTCGTAGATCTGTTTTTCGCGCCACCGCCTTTTCTGGTTTTGTTGCTTGAGATACTCCGCTATTTCGGCGCAGCGGAGGTCGTTGTTGCTGGTGAGAAGCTCGACCGCCAGCCTGGCGTGCCCCATCCGACCGGCGGCATTAAGCATCGGCGCCAGGCGAAAACCTATGTCATAGCTGTCAAGACCGCGCCCGGCCAGCCCGGCTGATTCAATCAGCGCGCGAATCCCGGGCAGCCTGCATCCGGCAAGTGCCTTCAGGCCGTAGCCCGCCAGGATACGATTTTCACCACGCAGGTCCACAACGTCGGCGATGGTGCCCATAGCGGCCAGCGTTGTGGCGTCGAGCATGAACCGACGAAGCGGGTCGCTGAGCCTGGCGGCGTTGTTTAGTCGGTCGGCTATGGCCCAGGCGAGCTTGAAAGCCACCATCGCACCGGCGCTATCGGGGTTGCCGTACGATTCATCCAGGCCCGGATGGACCACCGCCGAGACATTCGGTATGCGAGGGCCTATCTCGTGATGGTCGGTTATTATGAGTTCCAGCGGCAGTTGCTCGGCGAGCCTGCAGCAGTTCAGCGCGGAAATGCCGCAGTCAACGGTTATGACCAGTTTCGTGCCGGCCTGCGCCAGCGACCGAAGCGCTTCCTCGTTCAGACCATAACCTTCCTCAACCCGGTGGGGGATGTAGTAATCGACGTCCGCACCGAGCCGTGTCAACAGTTGCCACAGTATCGCCACGCCGGTGATACCGTCCACGTCGTAGTCGCCGTAAATGGTGATCTTTTCGCGGTTGCGGACGGCGGCGATTATCCTGTCGGCGGCTTCCGGAGCACCTGGAAGCAGGTCTGGACGGAGCAGGTCGCTGAGCCTCGGATTCAGAAATGACGAGCAGGCAGCGCTGTCGCCCAACCCCCGATTCACGAGGACCTGTGCAAGCAGCGGCGAGATTCTCAAGGCCCGGGCAATTCCGGCTGCCGCCGGCGACTGTGGACTGACGACCCAGCGCTTTTTCTGCATCCCTGCCGCAGGTGCCATAACAGGAAAAACTCCTTCAATCATTCATCGGTCCGACCTGCAACGAAACATTATAGCCGGTCAATCCGCAACCTCAAGCGCCTTGCGGGTCCGGCCAAGCAAGCGGGCCGTAGTATCTCAAGAACGGTCCGCAGATACCGGCAACAGCGCGGCGCGGACCGCCGGCCGGTTTTTCCTTTTGCACCTTCAGTCGGATTTTCTTCTAATATCTCGCCGCCTGACGGAACGACGCCGCCGGAACCAGGCGGGGTAACGGATGACTATGGCCGAACAGCAACAAAAACCGACTCTTGCAAGTGCCGGCAAACCTATTCGTCCCGTGCTGATAGTCTCACAGCAGACGGCGGGCGAGTACGCAATGGTGCTCGAAAGGTTGATGGTGGGGCTTACGAGCGAGTCTATTCCGTCGATGCTGGTCTGGCCCGCCGGTTGTCCCCAGGAACCGGTCACCACGCACGCCACAACGGTGGTAGGCTACCCGATTCTTGACCTGCCGTTTATGCAGCGTCGCAACGTGAGGCTGCTGGCGTCACAGCTTGCCGAGTTCGACCCCACGGTGCTGCACTGCGTGGGTGCTGAAATGACCCCTACCGCGAGGATGCTCGCGGCCGTTATGGACCTGCCGTACGTCCTGTCGGTCTGGTCGGTTCCGCAGGCTCATCGCTGGCTTTCGATGCCGGCCCGGGCTGCCGGGCGGTTGCTTTCGCGGCTGAAAGTGCCGGACCGCTGCGCGCGGATTCTGGCCCCGGCCGAAAGCATTGCAGCCCAACTACGCCGGCGACTGCCACATCTTGCCGAGCGTGTGGACCGTGTCAACATTGGAACGTTCGTGGCCGAAAACGCCCCCTGCCTTTTCCAGCCGGGCCGACCGCTCGGCATGGTCAGCATCTGTCCGCTCGACAGCGCAGAACGATTCGAGCCGCTGTTGGCCGCCCTGAGGCACCTGTTGATAGACGGATACGAGTTTATGTTCGTGGTGATGGGCTCCGGTCGTGGTGAGTTGCGTCTGCGCCGGCTTCTGGAAATCCTTGGGCTGGTTGATGTGGTTACGGTTGTACCTGAAATGCCGAACCGCAAGTCGGTGCTGAAGGCCGCTCAGGTGTACGTCCGCGGGCAGGGTCGGGACGCCTTTGACCCGTTCCTGCTGGAGGCGATGGGTGCCGGGATGGCGGTGGCTGCTGCGGCCGGGGGTGTTGAGGACCTGTTGATAGACGGGCAAACCTGTATACTGTTCGACCCGGATGATGAACAGAGCATATACAACGCATTGCGGCGGCTGCTCCAGCGGCCGGAACTGACCCGCGAAATCGGCGAAGGAGCCCGGCGGTTCGTCCGCGAACACCATTCAGTGGCCGATATGGTGGCTCAGATTATCCGCACGTATCGCGATGCGCAACAGTGGTATCAAGGCCGCTGAACCTTCCGGCCGGAAGCGGAGCCGTGAAGCCTGTCCGGGGGCTTTTTATAACAGCCCGTACTCCTTGAGCGTGCGCTGAAGCACCGCCTTTTTCTGCTGGTCCATCGGGACCATGGGGAGGCGCATTTCTTCGGGGGCCATATTGAGCATTGCCATTGCGGCCTTTATGGGTATTGGATTGGTGGCAAGCGACAGCAAGTTTCTGCATAACTCAAATAATTTCTTGTGCCACTTGAGGGCCTGGGCGAAATCCCCTTCGAGAATCAGGTCGGTCAGCGCCTTGACGTCGGCAGGGACTATGTTAGCGACGACGCTGACAACGCCCTTGCCGCCGACGGATGCGATAGGCAGGGTCATCGAGTCGTCGCCCGACAGTATGGTCAGGTCGCATCGGGTGGCAATCTCGCTTACGTGGTCCATCCTGCCGGTGGCGTCCTTTATCGCAACGATATTCTCGATCTCCGAAAGCCTCACCACGGTATCGGCGGTCATACCCGCCCCGCATCGTCCGGGTATGTCGTACAGCACGACCGGCAAATCCACTTCCTCGGCTATGGCCTTGAAGTGCCGGTAAAACCCCTGCTGGGTGGGCTTGTTGTAGTAGGGGTCGACCTGCAGGGTTGCGTCGGCGCCGACCTTCTTCGAAAACGCCGCAAGCTCTATCGCCTCAGCGGTGCTGTTGGAGCCGGCACCGGCAATGACGGGGACCTGGCCGGCAACGCACTTTACCACCCGCTCTATGACCTTCTTGTGCTCTTCATGGCTGAGGGTCGGGCATTCGCCGGTGGTGCCGACGGGCACTATACCGTCGATGCCGTTCTCAAGCTGGAACTCGATCAGCTCGTCGATGGTGCTGTAATCAACTTCCCCGTCCCGGAAGGGCGTTATCAACGCCACGAATGCTCCTGCAAACATAGCCAATCCCCTTTATCCGTGGTCGCTATACTTGTCTATCAGCGCGATCATCTGCTCGGTGGCCCGGCGAATCCCTACCAGCACCGCGCGCGCGATAATGCTGTGGCCGATGTTGAACTCGCAAAAGCCCCCTATCGCAGCCACCGGCCCGATGTTGCGGTACGTCAGGCCGTGGCCGGCGTGAACGGTCAATTCGCTGTCCATCGCGATGTCGCGTGCGCGACGCAGGTCCTCGAGCCTGCGCCGAACGGCCCTGTCGCTGCGGGCATTGGCGTACATTCCGGTATGAAGCTCCACTGCATCGCAGCCTGCCTCGGCAGAGGCCAAAACCTGTTCCTCGGTCGGGACGATAAACGTGCTTACAAGAATGCCCTTCTTGTGCATTCTCTCGACCACCTCGGCCAGGCGTTTCTTCTCGCCGACGCAGTCCAGGCCACCCTCGGTGGTCAGTTCCTGTCGTCTTTCCGGCACGAGCGTCACCTGGTCGGGCCTGAGGCGCTCGGCTATCTTGACGATAGGCTCGGCCATGCACATCTCCAGATTGAGCTTGGACGCGACCGTCTGTTTCAAAAGCTCCACGTCGCGGTCGCAGATGTGCCGCCGGTCCTGTCGCAGGTGCACCGTGATGCCGTTGGCGCCGGCCAGCTCGCACTGGACCGCGGCCCAGACCGGGTCAGGCTCGTCGGCCCGCCGGGCCTGGCGAACCGTCGCCACGTGGTCGATGTTTACGTTCAAGACCGCCATACAACAGCCCCTGAAAAGCGGGCCCATTATACCGGCCCGTCCAGATATCATCAATCGCAATTCCGCCCACGCCGCCCAATCCCGTCCTGCAGCCGGCGGTCATTGAATGCCGCAGGGCTGCTAATGACCTTGCCGGTTCTGTTCAGGGGGGCATTTGACCGAACCGTACGAGCAAAAAACACAGCAGCGGCCGGGCTTTGGGGTTAAGCTCGCCCCGCACCCGGTGCACCGGTAAAAGTAAAGGCAGGCGTCCGTGGGCATCGTCTCTTCCTTCTCAAACCCACAGTGTGGGCACTTGATTACGGACTCGAGCTTCATATCGGCGTGCTCGCTTTCTTTCAAGCAGCTACCCTGCCGGCGGCAGGTGTGCCGCTGTTGGCCGATAGTATCACACACTCTTACATTTGCAAGGCTGCCGGCGGGCCAACGGTTACTAAAACCATCCCGTAAGTCCTATCCCGTCGGCCGCTCGGAAAAAACTCCTTGGCACCGGCGGGGCATCCACCGATAATACGACGAGGTTGCGGGGCCTGTAAGAACTGCGTCAGCCACAGGCGACCGGGGCATCTACGGATTATTCAGGATGCTGTCGGGCTGCCGCACGGCGGACGCCCGGAAACAACAGTAATGCGGTCTTGCGCCTGTCGGGAGCGCTGAAATGGGTACTATGGCAACAGTGGTTGTTGCCGCTGCGGTGATGCTGCTGGGCGTGGCCGATGACCCGGCACAGCAGCAGGAGAAAATCCGGTACCGGCGGGTGTTCGAGAAGGGCTGGTCTTACACGACGCACCGGACGGTCAGCGAGACTTTTGTGCTGGCGGCGGCGGGCAAATCGGTCGTGGCAAAACAGAAGACCGAGCACGTCGAACGAAGCGATGTGGAGTCGGTTGACCAGGAAGGGAACGCATGGGTACGGTATACACTCGAATGGGTGCGTTTCGAGGGCTCGTCGCCGACGGGCCAGAGCGTTTACGATTCGCGGACCGAGGATTTTCCGCAATGGGCCGATGCCCAGGCCCTGGCGGCCCTTGTGGGGCAGAGCTACCGGGTGAAGCTGAGCCCGCGGGGACAGGTGATAGCTGCCGAGGGACTTGAGGAACTGAACCGTCGTGTCGCTGAAAGAATACCCGACGGTCCGCAGGCCGGGGATCTCCTTGCCGATATTGGGGATATGTTCTGCCTGGAAGGTCTGAAAGAGGTCTTCGACGATGAACTGGCCGTATATCCCGAGGGTCCGGTCGGCATCGGCGACTGGTGGGACAAGAAGGTAGTGTGGCGGCGGGTGATGCCGCTGGTCAGGGAAAAAAGCCTCACCCTGAAGCAGCGACGGGACGGCGTTGCAGTGATAGAAGTGCTGACAACCGTAACACCGAACCTGCGGGTCCCGCCGAAGGCCCGAAGCGGCGTGCTGACCGGCACGTACCTGTCGGGTCGTGAAAAGGACACCATCAGGCTCGATGAGTCCGACGGCCACATTGTGCAATGGGACCGCCGGCAGTGGCTTTCCGGCGTGAAGGCGACGGAGTTCGTCGAGAACCTGTCGCGGCGATTGATTTCGGACGTTACTGTGCAGAGCATCGCGACGGTCAAAAGCGAACAACTGGAAATCAGATTGCTGCAGCAATGGCTGGCGGCCATAAGAAACCGGGCTGTTGATATCAACGACGTGCTTGACTACGTGGCCTTGCCGTTCAGTTTCGACGGCAAGCTCATCGCGGACAGCGGCCAAGCACGCGAAAGATTCGCCGAACTGCGAGCCCTGCTGAACAACCCGCCGACCAGCGTCGAGTTCGGGAATTTCCGGCTTTTGACAACGGGCCAGCTTCAAGAGCTGCTGGGCAAATGGCAGCACAGAAAAAACTATCTCGAACTATCGGAGCGGGCGGATTGCATGGCCTGCTTCGATGCCAGGATGCGAACGGCCGAGACCGACGAGGAAAATACCGACACGGTCTATATTGGTTTCGACGCGGATAACAAAATCATATCCTGGTTTGACTGACCTGGTGCCGGTGCCTGCGTCGGCTGCCTGCCGCTGCCGATTTTTTCAAAATTTCCTTGATTACCCGCCTGTGGTCTGCTATGCTGGCCGGCCGTTGATTGCCCTGTCGCACGGGGTCGTGTAACGGACCGGTTCGGCGGTTCGTCCTGGGGTCGGCGGTTTCACGGCATAGCCGACTCAAGCCTCCGGCAGGGCCAGTTCGCACCGTGCCAAGCGACGAGAGTTTTTTTGTGCCTGCATTTGGGTCCGTGTTCGCTGGTTCATCAATGAACCACGAGCGATGAACAATGCACAAGCGACAATGAACGCTCAGGTGGTTACCCGGTGGTGTAATTGGTAACACATGGGCTTTTGGTGCCCAGATTCCAGGTTCGAGTCCTGGCCGGGTAGATCGACGATTACGACGTAACTGATTCATAAGCTGTCAACAACAGTAATGGACAATGAACCGGGAAAATGGCTGAACCTGTTGCGATAATCCTGGCGGCCGGCGAGAGCACCCGAATGAAAACTTCGCTGGCGAAGGTTCTGCACGAGGTGTGCGGCAGGGCTATGCTGGAGTACGTTGTCGAAGCCTGCCGCCAGGCGGGTGTGCGAAAGATGTACGTCGTGGTGGGCTACGGGGCCGACCAGGTCAAGGAACGATTTGGGGATGCCGAGGACATTGTGTGGGTCAACCAGCCCGAGCAAAAAGGCACGGCGCACGCGGTGATGTGCTGCGCAGGGCATTTGAAAGACTTCACGGGCCAGACGTTTGTGCTGTGCGGCGACGCGCCGTTGGTCCGGCCCGAGACGCTGCGTGCGCTGGTTGAGAAGCATCGCAGCGAACGCCCTGCCGCGACCCTGGCCACGGCGGTTCTCGATGACCCTACCGGCTACGGCAGGATAGTCCGCAACGATCGCGGCGACATAACCGCCATCGTCGAAGAGGCCGACTGTGACGACCGGCAACGGGCCATCTGCGAGGTCAACCCCAGTTTCTATCTATTCGAAAACAAGGTCCTGTTCGATGTGCTGGAACACGTCGGGTGTGACAATGCCAAGAACGAGTATTACCTTACCGACGTCATTGCGATTATGATCAAGGCTGGTCACAGGGTTTGTGCCGTCGCGGCCGTTGCCCCTGAGGAGGCCATCGGCGTAAACACCAGGGCACAACTGGGCCGGGCAGGGGCGATTATGCAACGGCGTATCCAGCAGAACCTGATGGACGGGGGCGTAACGATAGTGGACCCCGCCAATACCTGGATAGACGGCAGTGCGCAGGTCGGTCCCGACACGGTTATTGAACCTTTTACGTATATCGGGCCCGGCGTTCGAATCGGACGGAACTGCCGGGTCGGACCTTTTGCGTGCTTGACGGACGATACGATAATCAAGGATGGGCAGGCGGTCGGACCGTTCGGCCGGCCCGGAAGCCGACCCAGTTATCGGGAGAACCGTGACAATGGATAGGATGTTCCTCAGCGAGAATCTCAAAATCTTTTCCGGCACGAGCAACCCTGCGCTTACATCGGCGGTGTGCAAGTACCTGGGCGTTCCCGTCGGCGGCGCGAAGATCGACGTCTTCCCGGACGGTGAAAAGGTTATCAAGCTCGAAGACGACGTTCGCGGAAGGGACTGCTTCGTGATACAGTCGACGTGCAGGCCCGTGGACGAGAACCTTATGGAGCTGCTTATCTACCTCGATTGCCTGCGAAGGGCAAGCGCAAGACGCATCACGGCGGTGATACCCTACTTCGGGTATGCCCGGCAGGACAGAAAGGCTGAGGGCCGGGTCCCGATCACCGCCAAGCTGGTTGCGAATCTGATAACCGCCGCTGGCGCGGACCGCGTTCTGGCCATCGACCTGCACGCCCAGCAGATTCAGGGCTTCTTCGACCTGCCGGTGGACCATCTCACGGGTGAACTGGTGCTGAGCCGCTACTTCCGCGACAAGAAAATCGACCGCCTGACCGTTGTCTCTCCCGACGTTGGCAACATCAAGATAGCATCCAGGTATGCCGCTCATCTCGGCGGCGAACTGGCCATAGTGCACAAGCGTCGAACAAGCGGTTCCGAGGTGGAGGCCCAGGAAATAATAGGTGACGTCCGCGGAAGAAACATCCTGATGTGCGACGACATCATCGCCACGGCGGGAACGGTCTGCGGAGCGGCCGAACTGGTGAAAAAACGCGGCGCAGAAAGGATCTACGTTGGCGCCACGCACGGCGTCTTTGCCTCCGATGCCATGGAGAAACTTGCCGCGGCGCCGGTGGACGAAGTGGTCGTCACCGATACGATACCCGTGGGGGACAAGGCAAAAAGCCTGCCGGGGCTGCGGGTGCTGACCGTTGCGGCTATGCTCGGCGAGGCGATAAAGAGAATACACAGGGACGAATCGATAAGCAGCCTGTTCAACAGTTTCTGAGGGCTGTCAGCAGGTATAAGAACGCGTTATTAACGTTGAGGTAGAGGCTTATGGAAGAAACAGTTGCACTGAAGGCAGAAAAACGCCCCGAGGCGGGGTCGAAACACGCCGAGGCCGTCCGCCGACAGGGACGCATTCCTGCGATTATTTACGGTCACAAGCAGAAACCGGTGCCCGTTTCGCTCGATGCGCACGACTTTGTCCAGAGCATACATCACGGACACCGCCTGTTCGACGTACGGCTCGGACGGAAAAAGGAAAAGGTCATCGTCAAGGACCTGCAGTACGATTACCTCGGAAAGAACGTCATACACGCAGACCTGATGAGAGTCGACGTTACCGAGACAGTCACCGTAACCGTCCCCATAGAGCTTAAGGGAACCGCCGCAGGCACGCACGAGGGCGGCATCATCGAGGAATACGCCGACCACATCGAAATCCGCTGCAGGGTCACCGACATGCCGGAATCGATTATTGTATCCGTTAAGGACCTCGGCATCGGAGACAGCATCCGCGCGGCAGATATCGAGCTTCCCGAGGGCGTCGAGCTGGCAAGCGACCCGACAACGGTGGTGGTAACGTGCCGAACCGTCAGCGCCAAGACAACCGAGCAAATCGAAGAAGAAACACCTGCTGCGCCGGAGGTCATAACCGAAGCGAAGGAGCAGCCATCGGAAGAAGAGCAGGAGAAATAGTGGGCTCGGTCCCTGCGGGCCGCCAAGAAAGATGCCATGGGCGAAAGGAAAATGGTTGTGGGTTTGGGTAATCCCGGCCGGGGGTATGCCAAAACACGTCACAACCTTGGTTTTAAGGTGATCGACTCGCTGGCAAAAAGGCTGGATGTAGCCGTGAAGAAGAGAAAATTCGGTGCAAAACTCGGTATCGCCCGGTTCGAAGACAAGGAACTGGTGCTTTTGAAGCCGTGGCGTTTTATGAACCGCAGCGGGGGCCCGGTTGCGGCGGCGGTGAATTTCTACGGGCTTAGCCTGAGCGACGTGCTCGTAGTGACGGACGATATGGCCCTTGAGCCGGGTAAAATCAGGCTGCGTGCGAAGGGCTCGGCAGGGGGCCATAACGGCCTGGCCGACATTATACAAGCGCTCGGGACCGAGGGGATTGCGCGGCTGAGAATAGGCATCGGCCGGAGCAACCGGGAGGACGCCGTTGACTACGTGCTGAGCCGACCGACGCCGGAGCAGAAGTCACTGCTGGATGGTGCAATCGCCGCGGCGGGGGATGCGGTACTGTGCTGGGTGCAATACGGCATCGAGGACGCGATGAACAAGTTCAATTGAAGTGGCGTATCGTAAACCAAACAAAGATGATACACAATTAACAATGATATTTTCTTGGAGGCTTTGAAGGTATCGTGAAGTTATACGAAGCAATGTTTCTGGTCGATTCGTCGTGGGCTTCGGCGAACTGGGAAGAAGTCCAATCACAAATACGTAACATCCTCGAACGGGCCGGGGCCGAGGTTGCCTCGCTGAAGAAGTGGGATGAACGGCGGCTGGCTTATCCCATCGAGAAGCGTGTGACGGGGACGTACGTTCTGACGTTTTTCCGGGCCGACGGGCGGAAGATCGCGCAGATCGAAAGGGACGTTCAGTTAGCGGAGAATATTATGCGGGTACTGGTGCTCCGCGCCGACGGCCGGGAGCAGGACATAGACAAAGATACTCCTGCGACGCTCGCGGAACAAAGGAAACAAAAAGCCGAAGCACACCACGCCGAGCGGGCTGCGGCCGAGCCGGCCGGCGAAGCCGCCGCGGAAGCCGGGCAGGTCGCCGTCGCAACACAGGCAGAACAGCCTGCAGCGCAAACCGCCGCTGAAGAAGCACCGGCGGAATCGCAGGGCACAGCCGACCAGCCGGAGCAATCGGCCGAACCGACGGCGGAACCGCCGCAACAGGGAACCAGCGGCGATGCCGGGGCCGAACAATCGAATCAAGAGCGGCAGACAGATGCCGGTGAACCTGCAGGCGGCGATAATCGCGGTGGGGCTGAGGCATAACATAACAGGCAGTAAAGCTAATTGGGAGCTTGGAAATGGCCAATTTCAATAAAGTGTTTCTGATGGGCAACCTGACGCGTGACCCGCAGTTGTCGTATACGCCGAGCCAGACGGCGGTGGTTGACTTCGGGCTGGCCGTCAACCGCAGGTGGACGGCGCAGGACGGCACCCAGCGCGAGGAAACCTGTTTCATCGACTGCAGGGCTTTCGGTCGCCAGGCGGAGAATATCAACAAGTACCTCAGCAAAGGAAGAGCAATCTTTCTCGAGGGACGACTGACGCTGGACACGTGGACCGCACAGGACGGCACAAAGCGCAGCAGGCATCGGGTGACGGTCGAGAACTTCCAGTTCCTGCCGGGCGGGCCGCGAGCAGCCGGCGAAAACAACCAGGTGCGGAAGGGTTCCGCCGCGGCGGAACCCGCCCAGCCGGATTCCCCGCTCGGTCCGGAAGCTATGCCGCAGACGGCCGGCGACGATGATATACCTTTTTGATCGACTGCGGCAGGATTGCGGCGCCGCCGGTGCCTTCACAGAACAAGAGGTTTAGGCGATGTCACCGGATGGGCTGTCGCGGCCGGACCTTGGGCGCCGGCGCGACGAAATTATGCTTGAACACGGTTGAAGGTGAATACGAGGTAGAAAAATGAGAGCAAACAACAAAAGCACGGGCCGGCGACGAAGAAGGGTCGCAGCCACGGGCCTGCGCGAGCAAACGCAGTGTCGATTCTGCAGGAGAGGCCAGAAATACGTCGATTACAAGGACGTCGAGACGCTCGCAAAACTGTTGACGAACCGCAGCAAGATT
Organism: uncultured Pirellulales bacterium; assembly: GCA_964429265.1. Taxonomy (GTDB): domain Bacteria; phylum Planctomycetota; class Phycisphaerae; order Sedimentisphaerales; family Anaerobacaceae; genus CAYSBK01. The sequence continues at coordinate 12,883 of CAYSBK010000008.1, forward strand.
TACTCCAGGAAGCGCAGCGGCAACTGCGCAGGCTGCCAGAGAAAGGTCAAGAAGGCCATAAAGCGTGCCAGGTTTATGGGGCTGTTGCCATATACGACGTAGCCGCCGGGCGGTGCCGGGGAGGGGCTGTGCGTGCGTTGTCGTGGAGGTGACGAATGCAGATAATGGATGTCAGAGGTAGGGAATATGAAAGTATTACTGTGTGAAGACGTCAAGAAACTCGGCTGGCTCGGCGACATCGTCGAGGTCAGCTCGGGCTACGCCAGAAACTATCTCATACCGCAGGGCCTGGCCACCGTTGCGACGGAGGCGAACATAAAGGCGCTGGCGAAGGAAAAGGCCAAGCGTGCCGCTGAGAGAATGCAGGAGCGGGAAAGACTTGAGGCCGCTGCCAAGGCAGTTGATGGGGCCGAGGCCGTTATCGCCGCGAAGGCCAACGAGCAGGGACATTTGTTCGGCTCGGTGGGCCCGGCCGATATCGCCGCCAACCTGCGGGAGCAGGGCTTTGAAGTGGCCGACGACGTGGTCTGGATGGACGAGAACATAAAGCAGGTAGGAACCTCGCAGGTGACGCTGCGATTCGCGGAGGACCTGACGGCCACGGTGAACGTGGTGGTGGTATCGGCAGACGCTGTAGATGCCGGTGCAGACGTCGAGGCTGAGCAGCAGCAACAGACGGGCCCAGGCGAAGGCGAACAAGCCGGCCAGGCCTGACCTGCCCAGGCGTACGACGGGAAAAGCAGAACGGAGCGGTGTTTTTGCTGAACGGCAGAACCGGCCGCAAGGCCCGCCTGCTATCGGCCGGTTCTTTACAACCAGTCTCCGACGCCAAAGCGAATATCCTCAAGAGTTCAATCTCCAGGATGGATAGAGGCGTGCTCCGGTGAAAACGTGGGCCGTCGTTCCGGCGCGAAAGCAAAGGGGCACATCTCTTGAGCCATATGGAGATTCTGCGCTATCCATCGCTGCATTCAGTCAGAACGGCGGTTCTTGCGGCTTTTCGCCGGGGCAATCGAGATGCTGAGATTCTTCGATTCCGCTGAGCGGCGCTGCCGGGGTTTGTTTTTCTGAGTTGATTACTTATCGGCGTCCGGCAGGCCGTATATTTGCTGTCTTGAGGCGGAGGCAGGTGAGGCTATAATGGGCGGCCTGGCAGAGGCGTGTTGGGGTTGCTGCAGGGTTGTGCGGCAGACCGTCGGGCCGTTGAAGGACACGATTTTTGCATAAAAGACGGTATCGGAAACGTCATTTGGGCAAAGGTTCGGCCGGAAAACCGGCGCAGGCGAAGTAACAGCCTCAGGCAGGGCAAGGCCGGCAGAATATCGGGGTCATTTGCAAAGGAGAACGCAGGATGAGCAGAAAGATAGCGGAATCACTGGTGGTCTGCATGTTTGCATTGTCACTGTGCGCTGCGGCGGCGCAGGCTGCGGAACAGATGTCGCCGGAGGAAATGATAAGGACCGGGAAGGGCCTCATAGGCGTTTATTACAACGGTGACGAGTTCGACGACCCCGAAAAGGGAATGATAGACGTCCTGCCAACGGTTGATTACGCCTGGGGGGGCAGCCGCGGCGGAGGATGGTCGGCGCGGTGGTTCGGCTTCATAGAGGGCCCGACGACCGGTGAGGTAAAGTTCATCGCAGAGGCGCAGGACGGCGTTCGAGTTACGGTAGGCAACCACGTCATTATCGACGCCCTCAAGAAAGGCGGGGTTCACAGCGGCACGGTAAGTATGACGCGGGGCGAAAAGGTGCCCGTAAAAATCGAGTTTGTATCGTCGAGCAGGAAAGCCTTGCTGCGGCTTTACTGGCAGTGGGGCGACAAGGAAAAGCAGATTGTGCCGGCGTGGGCCCTGAGCCACAGCACCGAGGACCTTCCGGCGAACTTTATGGTATTCGATTACAACAGGAGGCCTTCCCGCCAGGACGACGAAGGAGGATGGGTTTATCCTGCTGATGAGTTTCCTGTGGGCGACAACGACCTTTCCAACGCGAAGATTGTGAATTTGGACGCGAAGAACAAGGTTCTGAACAAGGCGGCGGATATGCTCGTCGACGAGATAGAACGACGCAGCCGAATCACGCTCGGCGTTGCGGCGAAGGTGCCGTCGCAGAACGTTCCGGCGATTGTAATCGGCGTAGGCAGGCAAGTGACGCAACGATTTGCGTTGCCGGCGGGATTGAAGGTTCCGCAAAAAGCGGAGGGCTATGCGATCTGGCTCGACAAGAGCACGCGAAAAACGCTTACCGTCTGCCTGGCGGGCACGGACGAAAGGGGTGCATTATTTGCCGCCGGCAGGTTGCTTCGACTTTTGAAGATGAGCCGGGACAAGGTCGGGATCGACAACGGCATCCAAATTGCGACGGCCCCAAGATACCCGCTGCGCGGCCACCAGTTCGGGTATCGGCCTAAGACGAATGCTTACGACGGGTGGGACATTCGAATCTGGGAACAGTACTGGCGTGATATGATAGCGTTCGGGATGAACGCGGTGGAACTTATACCTCCCAGGAGTGACGACGCCGACGACAGTCCCCATTTTCCAAAGCCGCCGTTAGAGATGATGGTGGCGATGTCGCAGCTTGCCGACGATTACGGCCTGGACGTATGGATATGGTATCCCGCGATAGATGACGACTATACCGACGCGGGGACCATTGAGTTCGCATTGAACGAACGCAAGGAAGTCTTCAGCAAGCTGCCGCGGATTGACGTGGTCTTCGTTCCGGGCGGGGATCCCGGCAACACGCATCCGCGGGTACTTCTGCCGTTTATGAAGAAGCAAAAAGAACTTTTGAACCGCTATCACCCAAAGGCGCAGATATGGGTGTCTCCGCAGGGCTTTGACCGAAAGGGCAAAGGCCGGGACGGTTGGCTGAAGGCCTTTTTCGACATACTGCAGAACGAGCAGCCGCAATGGCTTGACGGGGTGGTATTCGGGCCGCAGGTGGAGACGAGCCTGGCAAACCTGAGAAAAGAGGTGCCGGCCCGATACCCGATAAGGCGATACCCGGACATAACCCACTGCAGAAGCTGCCAGTATGCGGTACCTGACTGGGACAGTGCTTATCGAAGCACACTGGGCAGGGAACCTATCAACCCTCGGCCGCGGGCGTACGCGAAGATCTTCAGAGACCTCCAGCAATACGCGGTTGGCTTTATCACGTACAGCGAGGGCTGCAACGACGATTTCAACAAGGTATTGTGGAGCTGCCTTGGATGGGACCCGGATATGAAGGTGGAGCAGATTACGCGGGAGTACAGCAGGTACCTTGTAAGCCCGCGTTTCGAGGAGCAATTCGCCAAGGGCCTCTTGAACCTGGAAAAAAACTGGCAGGGCAGGACGCTGACAAATCCTTATGTCTACGAGACGCTTCGTATATTCCAGGAGATGGAAGCCAAAGCGCTGCCGCAGGAGAAACTCAACTGGCGATTCCAGCAGGGCCTGTATCGGGCGTATTACGATGCATACATAAAGGCAAGGCTCGAATACGAGACAAAGCTGAAACAGCAGGCTGTGGATGTGCTGAAACAGGCCCAGGCCGGCAACTCGCTTGAGACTATCGACAGAGCGATCGCCATTGTCGACAAGGCCGAGACCCAGCCGGTAAAGCAGCAATGGAGGGCGAGGGTTTTTGAACTTGCCGAGGCTCTATTCCAGAGTATCAGGATGCAGTTAAGCGTCAAGAAATATCAGGCCATCCGGGTCAACAGGGGTGCGAACCTTGACAATATCGATAAGCCCCTGGCTGACCTGGACGACCTGAAGGAGTCCCTGGAAGACATTCGTGGGCTTTCGTCGGAGCAAAAGCGGCTGGCGGCCATAAAGAGAGTTATCAGGTCGCGTGATTGAAACTAAGTGTTGGTTAACAAGGAAAAAGAAGGATTGAAAAGGAGAGCAACATGAACAGGAAGAAAGTTTGCTGGTTGGTGTTGGGCGTGGCAATGGCACTGCTGTTGGCAGCTATGGCGGCTTCGACCACAGAGGCTGCGCTTACGGCTCAGCAAGAGCAACAAGCCAGGCAAATGATACTCGAGGGCAAGGGCCTGATCGGGATGTACTACAATGACGATGATTTCAGCAGTCCTGAAACGAGGATGATCGACCTTCTTACGATCGTAAACCAGCAGTGGGGCGGTACTCGCGGCAGCGATTGGGCCGCCCGATGGTATGGTTTCATAGAGGGGCCGATCACCGACGAAGTAACCTTCATCGCCGAGGCAAACGACGGCATCCGCCTGACGATCGGCAGCACCGTTGTTATCGACGGCCTGAAAGAAGATGGCCCTCGCACCGGCACCGTCAAGATGGTCAAAGGCAGGAAAGACCCGGTGAAACTGGAGTTCTTTTCGTCTCGCAGAAAGGCATTGCTGCGTCTGTACTGGCAATGGCCCGGCAAGGCGAAACAGCTTGTTCCTGCAAGTGCTCTCAGCCACAGCACAGCCGACCTTCCGAAGAAGTTTTTGGTGTTCGATTACGACAACAGGCCATCCCAAAGAAGCAGGGACGAAACAGCAGTTCTGAATTTCCTGCCGCGTTTTACGGGACCCCGCCCACCTTATGCCGACACCGATTATCACGACGGGCGATTCAGGCCGGTCGTAGGTGCTCACAACTTCGAGGTGATACGCTGCAACCGCAAGCACCCGGAATGGGTAACGGATGATATTCCACATTATCCTGATGCCGGGTTCGTCAATGTCGGTTTTACGTACAACCACCAGCCGATGATATGTTACTGGAAGGGGCTGTTCTGGGTAATTTACGAGAGCGGCCCGGTTCACGAGCACCAGTGGCCGTGCTATGCGCTGGTGACGTGGTCCAAAGACGGCAGGCACTGGCACAAGCCGCAAACAATTTTTCCTGCCGAAAAATTCCGTAACAGGCAGGAAGACAACGAGGTTCAGTACAGCATTTCGCACCAGCGTATGAACTGGTACGTGGCGCCCGACGGACGGTTGATTGCTATCGGCTTTCACGGGATGCATCCGTCGCCGAACAACGGCAAGGGCATCGGGCGGGTTGTAAGAGAAATCAAAGGCCCGGGTGATTACGGCCCCATCTACTGGGTTCGATACAACAGCTACCAGGGCTACAATAAGGATAACTCACCCCATTATCCGTACTACAAGGAATCCCCGGACAAGGGATTCGTCAAGGCGATCGACTCGCTGCTGGCCAACAAGCTGATGGTGCAGCAGTGGTACGAAGAGGACGGCGACAAGGAAAGCGGCTTTTTCGCCCTGTCGGGTATCAGGACCCGTTGGCTGAAGGCTTTCTGCTGGTACACGCTTCCCGACAAGAGGATTGTCGGAATGTGGAAGTGGAGGAAGATGGTCGTTGCCGACAAGTGGGAGCCCGGCCACATAAGCGAGCAGGGCACACCACGTGACATATATTACGGCGGCGCCAAGATATGGGGACAGAAGCTGTCCGACGGTCGTTACGCCCTGGTTTACAACCCGGTCAAGAACACGAGGTTCCGTCATCCGCTGTCGGTTACGACAAGTGCCGATGGCTTGAACTTCGACACTTACTTTCTCAATGTCCAGAGTGAAACGCCGCTTATGCGCTTTGGCGGCGCAAACAAGGACGGCGGCGGCGCACAATACGTGCGCGGCATTATACCGGGTAACGGCACGCCCCCGGACGGCGCGATGTGGCTGACGTATTCGTCGAACAAGGAAGACATCTGGGTGGCACGCGTACCTGTTCCGATTACCGGAACGGTTGAAAAGGATGTCGACGATGATTTTGAAGATATGAAATGCGGCGGCATCGTGACGAACTGGACCGTCTACAGCGGGATTTGGGTGCCGGTCGAGGTTGTCAAAGACAACGGCAACAACGTTCTCAGGCTTAAAGACAAAGCCCCGTACAACTACGCCAAGGCGGTTCGCGTATTTCCGGAAACGACAAAGGCAAAGATTGCGTTTGACCTTTGTGTAAAGCGTGGTGGCCGCGACGGGCTTGAAATCGAGGTAGAGAATTACAAGGGCCAGCGGCCGGTTCGGATAAAAGTCGATGGTGCCGCCGGCAAGATACTGGCGAACAACGGCCCTACGTTGACAGAGGTAGCGGACATACCCGTCGGCAAGCAGGTCAGGTTCGCCATCAATGTGGACACCGTCGCCGGCAAGTACAGCCTGCGGGTAAACAGGAAAAAGGTGCTCACCGACGCCTCGTTTGCCGAGATGCTCGACAACTCGGACAACCCGTACGGCTCGAAGTTCAAAACCCCGACGGTGGAACGCATCGAGTTTCGCACCGGTGCCTACAGGATGCAGGATTTCAGCAGGTACGGCCACAGCGGCAACGACTTTTTGAAGGACGAACCGGACCTGCCCAATCCCGACGACCCGGTGGACGAGGCCATCTTCGACATAGACAACTTCAGGACGAGGACAAGAACGCAACGGTAGTTTGAAAAACAAGGATAAGGAAAATCAGATGCAATCAATTAGACAGAAAGTGTTTGTATCGTTGCTCGTGGCGTTGCAGTTTGTGGTTTGCGGTCAGCTCTGCACCGCCGGTCTAATCGGATGGTGGAAGCTGGACGAGGCAAAAGGCACAAGAGCCATCGATTCGAGCAAGAACAACCTGCACGGCGAGATATTCGGCGTAACCAAGAGGGTAAAAGGCTACGTGGGCGAAGGGGCATTGAAGCTGACCGGCGGGGGAATCAGGATCGAGGACAACCCACTGCTCAGTCCGCCTCAATTTACTGTAACGTTGTGGATAAATTGCTCCGAGAACCAACAACGATTCGCCCGGGTCTTTGAAAAAGGCCACGACAACCACGAAACCATCAATATTGCAGCAGGGGGTAACCGGATAACCTTTTCTATCAAAGACGCTCAAGGAGATAATCACGATTTAGCTGCTCCGAAACCTCTTGATGCGGGAAAGTGGTACCATATCGCCTGTGTTTATGACCGTTCCCGGTTGCTTCTCTACACCAACGGCAAGCTCGTAAGCTCCCGTCAAATCGGGCAGGTTGCGCTGTATTCAAGTATCGGTGAGCCGTTGGTAATCGGCAACCGTCCGCCGGGTATGGAACGACCCTTAAACGCGGTCATTGACGATGTCCGGATGTATGACAGGGCCCTGTCAGCCGAGCAGATCTGGCAAATGTACGCCTGGAAAGGAGCGGACACACATACCGCCGCCCTGCCCAACCCGCCCGACCTTGCGGAAGATGTGCAACCCGGTTGCAAGCTGGGCTGGATGCCCGGCAAAAATGCCGCATCACATATACTTTATATTGGCACAGACCCCCATTCAGTCAAAATAGCTGAACGTTCGTCGAGTGAATACAAGGGTACGTTTGATGTTAACAGCTTTGATCCGGGCAAGCTTGCCTTTGGTAAAACCTATTACTGGCGTGTCGATGAGCTGACCAATGACAACAAGCTGTATAAAGGTCAGGTTTGGCGTTTCACGATGGTCTCGGCCAAGGCTGAGAAGCCGCAGCCGAGCAACGGCCTGAAAAACGTCTCGCAGCAGGTAAAACTGACGTGGAAGCCGAGCAAGTTTGCCAAGGCTCACAGGCTTTACTTCGGCACTGATAAGCAGCAGGTTGAAAATGCCACCGCTTCGTCGCGGCTGTGCAAGGGCCTGTTCAAAGTGGGCCAGGAAAGCTTCGACCCGGGGCAACTGAAGGAAGGCACTTTCTATTACTGGCGGGTCGACGAGATTTCCGACATTGGTGTGGCAAAGGGTGATACGTGGAACTTCCGAACGAAAGGTGGAGACCTTGTGCTGCAAATAGACCTTGCCATACCCAAGTGCGACGGCACCGGTGTTTATCCCGGCACGGCAAAAGAAGGCTGGACGATCTGGGCCTCGCCGCGATGGGCCGATATGTATATGCACGACGGCGACTGGTTCGGCGACAAGGATGAAGGCGTCAACGGCACGGGTGTGCGGTTTTATCTTACCACCGGCAGCGAAGGGCAACTTGGTATAGGGGTCAAAGGTGTTTGTCGCGACAATCTCGGTGGCGGCGGCTGCCCGAAGGGAGTGGCCCAGGGCGACCCGATAGCCAATAGCTGGGCCTACGCCGTCGACTGGGCGGGGCCGTACGCAGGCGACATCACGCTTGTGATCATGGGGCTGCCGGCGGGTACCTACGAGCTTTACAGTTATCACAATCACTGGGAACCGTGTACGCAGAAGACGCGCAACTGTCTTGATTGTGTCTGCGGGATGCCTCCGATGCCGTCGATCACGGCGCAGTCGCTGTGGGAGAAACCCGCACCCGGCTACAAGTGGCAAGGTCCGTTAGGGACGGGCAAGGGGGTTACGCCGATAGAAAACGCCTACAATGTTGCTCCGCAGCACGTGTATTCGGATGATGAACTGGTGCCTTCCCGGATAAAGTTTGCGACGGACGGCTCGCCGGTGCTGGTGATTTACCAGGCGGACCGGACCGAGCCGCTGTACCCGGATTGCGCCCGACCCGGCAGGGAAGGCGCCCGGGGGATTCTCAACGCGTTTGAACTGATCAAGGTTGAATAGTTTCTCGGTCTGGTTTTCCGCATCGAAGCCGGTTCCCGTCCGGGCAGGACGAGGGCGGCAGATCTGCATCGATACCAAGGGACCTGAAGAGTGTAGAAGGAGATTTGTCATGAGAGCAGGTCTGATCAGAAGTGTGTTTTTCGTTGTGCTTTTGTGCCTTGGGGGCGAGGCATTAGGCGGCAATCGCTACTATCAAAGCGACGGACCCGACGGCATTGTCGCTATTGAAGCAGAGCACTTCTGTTCAAAGACGACCAAGGCGGGGCATACCTGGACGTTGACAAGCGAGCCGACGGGCTTCTCCGGCTCGGGGGCGATGCTCGCAAGCCCGGACGACAACTCGGAGAATTGCGACGTAGACGAAGGGCCGAGATTGAACTTTGAGATATACTTCTGCAAAACGGGGACGCACTATCTGTGGGTTCGCGGCTACGGGATAGATGACGGTGATACCTGTCACGCAGACCTCGATGGTCAGAATATTGACAGTTGCGAAGAACTTGAATTTGAGCGTGACAAGTGGAGCTGGGTCAACCAGGCCGATGATGGCCCCGCAATAATGAATATTGAAAAACCGGGCCTGCATACGGTCAGTATTGTTATGCGCGAAGACGGCCTGCGCGTCGACAAGATATTGCTTACGACCAACAAGCAATACGTCCCCGAAGGAACCGGCCCCGCGGAAAGCCCGAGCGGCGGTTTGATCTGCTTCAAAACCGGCACGTCGGAAGCGATTGAAAAAGACCAGACCATACGCATTCCCGTTGTACTGGTAAACGGTAAGAACGCGGTTTACACGGTGGACTACTCGGTGAGCGGGGGCACTGCCGATGCAGCCGATTGCAAAGTCGAAGCAGGCACGCTGCGATTTGCGCCGGGCGAAAGGGAAAAATACATAGACGTAAGAATCATCAATGATGGTGTTGATGAAGACGATGAGACGGTGGTGCTTACGCTGAGCAATGCGACCGGTCCGAACGCCCAACTGGGCGACCCGGCCAGGCACACGCACACCATCATCGACCCCAGACCGAAGGTTGGATTCAAGTCGGCCACCAGCAGCGAGTTTGAGCAGACGGGCAATGCACGCATACCGGTGGTACTTTCGGCGGCGTACGTCAAGCCGGTAACAGTGTGGTACAGGGTCGTCGGCGGTACGGCCACCGGCGGCGGTGTGGACTACAGCCTCCAGGCCGGGAAGGTGCGATTTGAGCCGGGCCAGTTACGCCGCGACATCGACATCGCCATAACTGCGGACGACAAACAAGAAGGGCTGGAAACCGTCGAACTGACGCTGTGGAAGGCCGTCAACGCCAAGCTGAGTAGTCCGACGAGGCACAGCTTCTACATATGTGAAAGAACGTACCGTGACCTCCAGGGCGCCTATTACTTCAGGTTCAACAGCGGCCAGAGGTGGGAAAAGTACGCCAAGGTCGGTGAGCATGCCGACGCTATGGTCCGCCTCGGCGAGGGGGATGACAGGCTTGTTTTCTGGCGAGGTTCGAGTTACCTGCCGTTTCTCGATACCGCAAACGGCAAACACTTTGTCGAAGTGGTCGTCCCGCAGCACGGCGACGGCGAGGGGTTGATGTTCGATAAGACCAATAAGCATTCGCATATCCGCATTGTGGAAAACTCGCCGGCACGTGCCATCGTCGAGTGGAGGTACGTTCCCGACTTCGACAAGAAAGACCTGCAGTGGTGGACAGAGGAATATTTCACCGTTTACCCGGACGGCGTGTGCTGCAGGTCGATACACACTGGCACAGAAACGCTTGAAGAATACAAGGACCCATCACATGCCAAGGTTCAGCAGCTATTGCTTACCAGTGCCGGTATATGCGCACTGCCGGCAAGCTGGGCCAGGCCGATAGAGTTTGACATCGACCAATCTTCGGTTGGCAGTTACGTCGATCTGGGATACGACCGAACCAGAAGGCACTACGCGCTGCAGGCCAGGTCGGCCGGTGCGCCGGCAAAGCTTCGCCTCGTCGTTGCTTCCGATGCATCCGACCCCGCCCTGTTTGTAAAAAGCTGGGGCGATGCAAGCGTCAAGGTCACTGTCAACGGGCAACCTTTTGAGAACTTCAAGGTTGGTTACGCCGCGCAAATGAACAATGACGACCTCGTTCTGTGGCTTGAGGGGGATTTCAAGAAAGGGACGCGACTGGCCGTAGAGCCTGTCGGGGGCAGTGGGCCGGTGGCTCGTCGGCCGGCGCCGGACCCTTACAAATCCGAGATACCCGATTTTCCAAAAGGTTCACCTGACCCGGGTCCGTTCGGTGCATATTACACGACACTGAAGTACTGGAAATTGTGGGATGAGCCTTGGAGGGTCGGCGATTATGCCGATATCGTCGTGCAATTCGACCAATCGGCGGACAGGCTGGTTTTCTGGCGCGGTACGACGTACGTACCAAGCTGGTCCAACGAGGACAATCACTGGTATATGAACGAGTTCTGCGAGCGCCGTGGCGGTGACTCGGGACTGGACGGTCTTTGCGAGCCGATGCAGGACCACGACAGCAAGTTCTCGAATGTAAGGATTATCCAAAGCAGCCCGGCCCGTGCAATCGTGCACTGGAGATATTCACCCGTTACGCTTGACGGGCAGATTCCGTTCGTTGACGAAACGGGCTGGGGCGACTGCGTCGATGATTACTACTTTGTTTATCCCGACGAAACGTGCGTGCGTTACACGACCCTTTATACCTCCCGCCCGAACGTTTTCCACGAATGGCACGAGGCGATCCCGCTGGTCAATCCGGGTACCATTCCCGAAGACGTGCTCGAGATGAAGGCGCTGTCGATGGCGAACCTCGAAGGCGATGCAAAGGTCTTGGATTTCACGAATGGGTTTCCGCCGGACAGCGAATTGGAAGACGGGTATCCAATTATCCTGATAGGCCTCAAGGGCAACAGCAAGCCGTTCGCGATTTGCGAATCAGCCGGGCAGTGGCTCGACCCGATAAGCCGACCCGGCGATACCAGATTCAACCACTACGACGACTGGCCCGCCTGGCCGAAAAAGTACAGGCGCAACGATTGGGAACGCGACGAAACGGGCTACAGGGTATTCTGGAAGTTTCTGCCTTCACATTCTTCGCTGATGCATCTTAACTGGGATAACTACGAAAGCAACTACGACGGGCCTATAGTGTACCTGAGGCGGGTGCTTCTTAACGGAATGACCCCAAGCAGCGATGTCAGTACGCTGGTGCCGCTGGCGAGGTACTGGGAGAACCCGCCGCTGGTAAAAGTCACAGGTTACGGTTTCAGCGGGGCGCTGTTCGACAAGGCGCAAAAAGCTTACACGATAAGAAGAAGGGTTGAATGGGATCAGGAGCTGGTAAACAGAGACGACGACAAGAACCCCAATCCGGATGCCGACAAGGTCAACCTGGAAATCCTCGCTTCGCCCCGGTCGCCTTTGGTCAACCCCTGCTTTATAATTGAGAACTGGCCCGAAGCTGCGAAGGCTGCGCTATATATTAACGGCCGACGGATTCCGGAAGGCGCCGATTTCCGGCAGGGTATAGAAAAGAACTGGAAACAGTGGCAGGCTGAGTCATCGCTGGTCGTGTGGGTACGCTACAATACCCAGGAAAAGGTCAGCTTCGGCATAGAGATGGTCAAGTAGCATATGCCGCTCGACACAATGGCCCATTGTTGTTATAAAACGGCCGGTCGCAGTAAACCGTGATTTCTGTGAAAGGGCCGAACGATGAAAGGCTGGAAGTTGACCGCGGTGCTATTGCTTGGCTTGACCGGCACAGCCCTGGCGGCGAAGATGCCCCCTCCAATAGAAAAATGCGCCTCCGAGCCGGTCAGATATATCGGCACCCGGCAGACGGACAAGCGATTCTTTGACGGTGCCATACCGCACGCTGTCGGCACGCACTCTTACCAGGCCTTCCGCGCCAACCGCACGGACCCGCCGGAAGGAGGTGACGTCGGCTGGACCTACAATCACCAACCTTACCTGGCATACTGGAACGGCAAATTTTACCTGCAGTACCTCAGCGCCGTCTTCGAGGAACATCACGCCCCCGGACGGACGCTGATTATGACATCGGAAGACGGCAGGACCTGGTCGAATCCGAAAGTGGTTTTTCCCAAGTACAGGCTGCCGCGAATCAGGAAAGGCGAACATATGGCGCCTGCCGACGTTCCCGAGGGTACGTATTCGGTTATGCATCAGAGGATGGGCTTCTACATCGCACCCAATGGTCGTTTGCTGACGCTGGCTTTCTACGGTTTTTGTGCCACGCATCGCCATTCACCCAATACGGGCAACGGCCTGGGGCGGGTCGTGCGCGAGATATACCGCGATGGGTCATTCGGGCCGATATATTTCATTCGATATAACCGGCACGCCGGCTGGAATGAATCGAACACCTCCTATCCGTTCTACAAGACCAGCCCGGACAAGGGTTTCCTCGAAGCCTGCGAGGCCCTTTTGAGTAACAAGCTGGTGACGCTTCAATGGTGGGAAGAAGATCGCGGCAAGGATGGTTTTTATCCTATCGACCCCGGGGCGGTGAAAGGGGCCTACGACTTCAAAGCGACGATCGTAAGCTCGCGCGGGGCGGGTAAGGCCTTTTGTTTCTACCGCCGGCCTGACGGGGTAACGGTAGGTCTGTGGAAAAACCAATGGTCTGCGCTGAGTCCGGACGACGGGAAGACCTGGACACCTATTACTAAGTCGCCAACGCTGAGGGTCTGCGGCGCCAAGCTCTGGGGCCAGCGCACCAAGGACGGGCGATACGCGCTGGTCTATAATCACACCCAGGTTCGCAGCAATCGTTTTCCGATGGTGGTGATGACCGGAGACGACGGGTACGAGTTCGATAATATGCTGTGCCTGCACGGTGAAGTGCCGCCGATGAGATACAAGGGATTTGCGAAAGTCTGGGGACCGCAGTATATCCGGGGAATCATCCCCGGCAATGGTGACCCGCCCGGTGATTACCTGTGGAACGTTTACAGCGTCAATAAGGAAGATATCTGGATTACGCGGACGCGGCTGCCGGTCAGCGGGAAGGTGGATCGGTACGTCGACCAGGATTTTGACCAGGCACAGACCGAGGCCGACCTGGAGTTGTGGAACCTTTATGTGCCCAAGTGGGCACCGGTTTCCATTGGGACCGACAGGGCAAAGCCCGAAAACAAGTTTCTGCAACTGCGGGACAAGGACCGTTATGATTATGCCAAGGTCGAGCGTATCTTCCCCGAAAGCAGAAAAGTTGCGATCAGTTTCGATTTGCGGCCAAAACAGGACAGCTTCGGGCGGCTGGAAATCGACGTCACGGCCGTCAATGGTGCCAGGGCGCTTTCGATTGTTTTGAACGAGGGGGGCAAGCTCCAGGCACTCTGTTCGAAAGGCTCGGTTGAGTTGGGCAGGTATCAGCCCGGCCGTTGGATGAAGGTTGAAATCACACCGGACGCTTCGCGTGGTACGTTCTCGGTCTCCATCAACGGTGAAGAAGTCTTGAAAAGTGCCGGCTTTCTCGAAAAGGTCGATGCATTGCAGCGATTGGTCTTTCGCACGGGCAGATACCGCAGGGTGGTTCCAGCCAAGAAGCCCGAGAAGGTGGACCTGCCAAATGCAGGGGTACCCGTTGAACAGGCCGAATACGATATAGATAACGTATCGATAAGACCGTAGGGGGTTTCCTGCCGGTATTCACAATTTGAACGTCCAAGACTGGTTGAAGGGAAGCAGAGCAATGAAAGCGACAGATTATTTCATTGGGGTGCGTCAGACAGGTTTTTTGGTGGTTGTGGTTGCACTGGTGTTGGTTATGCCCTGCCCGGCCAAGATGCCGCCTCCGATAGAGAACTGTGCTGCCGAGCCTGTGAAGTACATCGGCACCGACCAGACGGACAAGCATTTCTACGACGGAGCGCTGCGGCACGCCGTAGGTGTACACCGGTACCAGGCATTTCGGGCCAACCGCAGCGAGCCGATGGACGGCAGCGAGGCGGGATGGACGTACAACCACCAGCCGTTTCTGGCTTTCTGGAAGGGAAAGTTTTACCTTCAGCACCTCAGCAACGTGGTCGAAGAACACAACCCGCCGGGCCGGACGCTGTTGTTGACATCCGAAGATGGAATCCACTGGTCCGAGCCTAAGGTCGTGTTCCCGAAGTATCGCCTGCCGGAAATAAAGCCGGGCCAGCACGGCGCGAATATGTACATCCCCGAAGGAACGTACTCGGTGATGCACCAGCGAATGGGTTTTTACGTTGCGCCTAACGGCCGGCTGCTGACGCTTGCGTTTTACAGCTTCTGCGCGAACTCGCGGACCAGCCCCAATGCCGGCCAGGGCCTGGGGCGCGTGGTGCGCGAGATCTACGAGGACGGCTCGTTCGGTCCCATTTACTTTATCCGCTACAACCGGCACGTCGGATGGAACGAGAGCAACACCAAGTATCCGTTCTACAAAGAAAGCAAGGACAAGGGCTTTGTCGAGGCCTGCGAGTCGCTGTTGAGCGACAAGCTGATCACCCTGCAGTGGTGGGAGGAAGACCGGGCCAAGGACGGCTTCTATGTCATCGACCCGGGCGACGTGAAGAATGCGTTTCAGTTTTCGGCGAATATGACGACGTTCAAGGGTGCCGGCAAGGCCTTCTGTTTCTACCGCCGGCCCGACGGCGTGATCGTGGGAATCTGGAAGAACCAGTGGTCGGCGCTGAGCGGCGACAACGGCAGAAGCTGGACGCCGATAGCCAGGAATTCGACGCTGATGACCTGCGGCGCAAAGGTCTGGGGCCAGCGCACGGCCGACGGCAGATACGCGCTGGTTTACAATCACTCCGCAACGCGCGGCAACCGCTACCCGATGGTGGTTGTGACCGGTGACGACGGGCACGAGTTCGACGATATGCTATGCCTCGAAGGCGAGGTACCGCCGATGCGCTATCAGGGGATTCACAAGAGTCGGGGACCCCAGTACGTTCGCGGCATTATCCCGGGTAACGGCACGCCGCCCGGCTCTTATATGTGGAACACCTTCAGCGTAAACAAGGAGGACATCTGGGTAAGCCGGATCACCGTGCCGATAAGGGGCCTCGTCCGCCAGCACGTGAACCAGGACTTCGAGAATATCCGCAGCATCAGTGAGCTGGACCTGTGGAGCCTTTATGTGCCTGCGTGGGCTCCCATCGAAATCGTCAAGGACCCGTGCAACGCGAGCAACAATTGTCTTGAGCTGCGCGATGAGGCGCCGTACAACTACGCCCTTGCCGAGAGGGCCTTTCCTCAGAGCGGCACCATCACCGTCAGCTTTCGCATTATGCCGGCCGCTGTTCCGCAGGGCAGAATGCTCGAGTTCGAGCTGGCCGACGCCCATGGCCTGAGACCGATGATGCTGCGGTTCTTCCGCAACCGGATGTGCCTGGACAGAAAGCTTATGACCATAAACCCGGTGCCCATAAGGACCGGTACCTGGTACACAATCACGATCAAGCTTGACTGCAATTCCCGCAGTTACGACCTGGCTGTCAACGGCAAGTGGGTGCGAACGAACGTGGCATTTGCCGAGCCGGTGGGGTCGGTAGAGCGTATGGTTTTTCGGACCGGTCCCTACCGTGGCGACGTGCGGTCGCTGATTGTCGACAGCGAACCACGGCCCAGCGGTCTGTACATTGAGGATTTGCCGGGCGCCGACGAGAAAGTCGAGCCGACCGTGTTTCTGCTCGACGATGTGAAAACCCGCTGACAGTTGTTGCACGGCGGTCCGCCGAAGCTTCTAAGCTGTTTCGGGTTCTTGAATTGGACTGGAGGCTGTTCGAATGATGAGGACAAGTGTATCGACGTTGCTGGTGGCCGCCGCAGTGCTATGCTCCGTTTGCCCGGCCGGCGGAATCCCCGAACACATCGACGGCTGGCGGGTGGAGCGTGGGCCTGCGGGCAACGATTACTATCAGCCCAAGGGGGATGAGCCTGACCGTTCAGAGGTCAGCCCGCCGTCGGAGGCTGTGCTGCGTTACCCGAAGATATTCACACCGGCCGCGAAAGTAACCAACTGGGACTTTGACGACGGTGCATACGAGGTAACTTGCCAACGGGGTCCCGAGCGCTGGCGGTTTACAGTTACACCCGAAGGTGAATTGCAGGAGATACAGTATAAGAACCGCAGAACCGATACCCAGGAAGAGGCGGATGAACTGGTGTTTATGGGCACAAAAAAGCCTGTCAAGTTGGACAGTGTCCCGCCGGCCGCCCTGTCGGTCCTCGAAAAGGCCTATCCTGGTCAAATGCCGCAGCGGGCCTTTACCGCTCAGACCACCGCGGGGCTGCGGTACGGCATCCAAATCGGTGAAATGGTGTTTTACGCCCGCAACGACGGGCAAATACAGGCGGCCGGATCGGTCAGCGAGGGCGCGCTGGGTGAAATACATCCCCCGCAGTGGGAAAAAGACGAGGCGAAGTTCAAAGCCGCTCTCGATAAGTATCTCGGTCGTTACAGGCGGCGTTTCAACTTTGCAAATCAGATAAAAAAACTCGGCACAAGTCCGCGAAGCGCCGACGGCAGCTACCGCTATGTCGTGATGGGCGACAGCAGGTCGAACCGGCGGCTGTGGCAGGCGATGGTTAAACACATATCGAGCCTGAAGCCAAGGCCCGACTTTGTTATCAATACCGGCGACATCGTCGGAAACGGCTACATCGGAGAGTTCCGCGATTATTACATACCACCGCTGCTTGAAACCGACATCCCCTTCTTCGTGGCTGTAGGCAACCACGAAACAGGCGACGACGATAAAGCCCGCGAGTTCCGCTACCTGTTCGGCGAAAACTCGCTCAACTACTACTTCGACTATGGAAAAACAAGGTACGTCTTCTTTGACAATGCTTCGGATGTCGGCTCGACCGAGCAGAGGCTGCGATGGCTTGATGAAACACTGGCCGGTACGCCGACCGGCTATCGAAAATGTGTCGCCGCACACAAGCCGCCGGCCACCATTCAGAAGTGGTCTTACCACGCCTGGAAGGAAAAGCCGTCTGCCGAATTTACCGCGCTGATAACAAAGCACGGCGTCTCGGAGGTTTACCTCGGCCACATCCACGCGTATTCCACCGCGCAATACAACGGCGTCAGGTACACCTTAACAGGCGGAGGGGGCGCCCACCTGCACAATCGGTTCGGACCCAGGGGCAACGTGCATCACTATGTCATTTGCGACGTCCAACCCGACGGCTCGGTAAAACAGCAGGTGGTTCGCTTCTATCCTGCGGAAGAATCGACGGCGCAGTTCAGGTTTACGGTGACCGGCGATCCCCGAAACGAGCTTTCAAAGTGGCAGCACGTGCTCAATGAAATGGCTGAGAAAACGGGCGGCGTCGGCGCTTTTCATATAAGCTGCGGCGATTACTTCCAACATGGTGCCGTCACCACGGCCAAGGATTTTTATGACAGGCTATGCAAGACATTCGGCGATGACGTTGTCTGGTACCCGGCCGTGGGCAATCACGAAACCCAGGACGACAGCACCGATATGGAGTGGCTCAGAAAATTCTACCACGAACACCTGCGCGGAACCGTGAACCCCGGCCCGCCCCGTGGCGAGGAAACAACTTATTCCTTTGATTACGAAAATGCACACTTCGTTGTGCTCAACCAGTATTACGACGGTACAAACGACAAGTGCAGGGATGGTGACATACGCCCGCCGCTTTTCAACTGGCTCGTCGAGGACCTCAGGAAAAACACGAAGCCTCTGATCTTCGTGGTCTACCACGAGCCCGTGTTTCCCAGCGGACGCGGCGGCAAGGACTGGGAGGCAAGAGAGTCAAGGGCCAGGTTCTGGAAGCTGTTGAAGGACCACAAGGTTGTCGCAGCCTTTTGCGCGCATACTCACAGGTATGGACGCGGACGGTACGGCGATAATCCTTACACCTGGGAAATCGACGTCGGCAATGCAGGCAGGCAAAGCCACGCCGACGCCCATCAGACCTTTCTGGAGGTGATCGTTACGGAGGAGAAGGTGCGGTTTAATGCGTGGCAGGGTCTCGAAGGTGAGGATTTTCGAATCACGGACAGTTGGGATGTACCTGTGCCCGGAGTCGGTGCGAGCCGGCGGCAGCAATCGCAAAGCGGCGCAGGTTCGACAATAAAAGCGGCAGCATAAACTGCTGTGAGAAACCCCTGTTGTTTTATCCAGGAAAGGATCAAGTAATGAAAGGTTTGGCTATGAAACTCAAGACGATTAATGGTGAGAAGACGCTGCCGGGGTTGACCGTTTTCTTTGTGGCGTGCCTGGTGGTACCGGCGCTGGGCGCCAAGCAGCCCCCGCCGATCAAGGATTGTATCCGGCAGCCGCTCAAGTATGTGGGCACTGAGCAAACGGACAAGCAATTTTACCACGGGGCGCTGCGACAGGCGGTAGGCGTGCATTGCTATCAGGCCTTCCGCGCAAACAGGACTCGGCCTTGCGACCCGGGCAAGGTCGGCTGGACCTACAATCACCAGCCTTACCTGGTGTACTGGCGCAACAGGTTTTACCTGGAGTTTCTCAGCGACCTTAGGGGAGAGCACGTTCCCCCGGGACGCACGGTGCTGGCCACTTCAAAGGACGGTCGCGTCTGGTCGAACCCGCAGATTGCCTTTCCGCCGTACGTGCTGCCGGCGATAAAACGGCATTTCGACGAGCTGGGCGACGTTGATATTCCGGAAGGCACTTACTCGGTGATGCACCAGAGAATGGGCTTTTACATCGCCCCCAACGGCCGGCTGCTGGTCTCGGCTTTCTACAGCTTCTGCCCCACACCACGCAGGGGCCCCAATAACGGCCAGGGCCTGGGCAGGGTCATCCGAGAAGTTTACCCGGACAACACCCTCGGCCCCATATACTTCATCCGCTACAACCGGCACGCCGGATGGAACGAAACAAACACAAAATATCCATTTTACAAGGAAAGTCCGGATAAGGGTTTCGTGCAGGCCTGCGATGCTTTGCTGAAGGACAAGTTGTTCACGCTTCAGTGGTGGGAAGAGGACCGAGCACGTGACGGCTTTTTCACTATAAAGCCCTTCGAGCAGGACGTCGAACCGAAGGCATTCGCCTGGTGTCACCGACCCGACGGAGTCGTACTTGGCGTATGGAAACACCGCCTCTCCGCCCTCAGTCCCGACGACGGCAAGACCTGGACGCGGTTCGGCAAGGCGGGCAGGTTGAGAACCTGCGGCGCGAAAACCTGGGTGCAGAAGACGGAGGACGGCCGGTACGCGCTGGTGTACAACCATTCCGCCACGGGATACCGGTTCCCTATGGTGGTGATGACCAGCGAGGACTGTTACCACTTTGACAACCTGCTTTGTCTGAACGGCCAGGTACCGCCGATACGTTACCAGGGCCTGCACAAGAACGTCGGCCCGCAATACATCAGGGGAATCGTCGAGGGCAACGGCAACCCGCCCGGAAAACATATGTGGAATACCTTCAGTGTAAACAAGGAGGACATCTGGGTCAGTAGAACCCATGTTCCCATTACTGACACCGTGGATCAGCACGTAGACCAGAACTTCGAAAGCGTCTCCGATATTGCACAGCTTGAACTGTGGAATCTCTATGTCCCGAAGTGGGCGCCGATTTCGATCGTAGAGGACCCGGCAGGTAACGGCAATCACTGTCTGGAACTGCGAGACGAGGAACCTTATGACTACGCCCGTGTCGAGCGGATATTTCCCGCCTCGAAGAAGGTGGAAGTCAGCTTCAGGGTGTTTGTGCAGCAGGTCGGCCAGGCTACTCTTGACGTAGAGGTCCAGGGTCCGCGAGGCCAACGCCCGATGCGGCTCAGGTTCGACCCGGACTGGCTGTCGCTTGACCGCGACAGGATTGACCCCCACCCGGTACGCATAACCACCGGAAAGTGGCTCAACATCCGCCTGCGGCTGGATTGCGACGACCGCAGCTATGCACTCTGGGTCAACGGCAGGGAAATCGACGACGACATAAGATTTGCCGAAAAGGTCGATTCGCTTCAGCGACTTGTATTCCGCACCGGCCCGTGGCGCGGTTTCGTCAAGTTGTCGATGCTGAAAGGCGAACCTGCCACCAAGGGCCTCAACGAGGAAGATGCAGCCGGTGCAGATGACAAGGCGCCAATAAGTCTTTTTCTGGTCGACGACGTGAAGACCGCCGACGGCTTCTGACCATAAACCGACCAATTATTAGTGCGAAAGCGGGATGTTATGAAAGGGCAAATCCGAACGATCCTGACCGCGTTGTTGGTGGGTCTGTTGTTAGCTGCAGTGCCCCCCGCTGCGGCAGTGACCGCGACGGCGCGGTACGGGGCGACAACCTTTGAAGTGGAAAACGTGATCGTCTATGACGAGCCGGGGAAGTTCGGCGGCTGGCCGGCCAACGGCGGCGTATGGAACTGGGGCAACGAAATACTCGTCGGCTTTCACCAGTGCTATTACAAGGAAAGCACCAACCGCCATTCCATCGACCGCGACAAGCCGCGCCAGCGGCTCACCGCCAGGAGCCTCGACGGCGGCAGAACTTGGAAAATCGAGGTCCCCGAAGCCTGGAACACGCAACTGCAGCCGCAGCCGTGCCCGGGCGGCATAGACTTTACCCACCCGGATTTTGCGATGGCCTGCCGGGGTACGAAGTTCTACATATCCTACGACCGCGGCAGAAACTGGCAGGGGCCGTACAAACTGCCGCTATTCGGGCAGAAAAACGTTATGGCCAGAACCGACTACATCGTCGACGGCAAAGACACCTGTATGATTTTTCTGACCTGCACGAAACGCAACGGCGACGAAGGCAGGGTCTTCTGCTGCCGAACCACCGACGCCGGCAAGACCATAAAGTTCGTATCCTGGATCGGACCTGAGCCGACGGGCTATTCGATTATGCCGTCGACGGTGCGAATCTCACCGAACAAGCTCGTCTGTGCTCTGCGACGCTACGAGCGCGGGCAGATCGGATGGGGCTGGATAGACGCGTACGGCTCCAACGACAACGGCCGGACCTGGCAGTTGCTTAGCAGGGTGGCAAGCTGCGGCTCGCACGGCGGCAATCCACCCAGTATGGTCAGGCTTCAAGACGGCAGACTGGTGCTTACCCACGGATACAGGTCGAAGCCCGAGGGCATTCGTGCCAGAATAAGCAGCGACCAGGGCAAAAGCTGGGCGGGGCCCATATACCTGCGAGAAGACGGCCGAACGTGGGACATCGGTTATACCCGGACGGTCGTAAGGCCCGACGGCAAGTGCGTCACGATTTATTACTATACCACCGAGCAGAATCCCGAGCAGCATATTGCCGCGACAATCTGGGACCCGGACAACGTCAAGTAAATCGCCTGTCGCCGAGATACGGCGAGTTTCGATTATGACTCGAACGCTGGTCATAGCCGTCCTGGTAAGTTGCATTGCCGGGGGGTGTGCTCCGGGCCCGTCGGGCGAGGCTGGCAAGTGCCGCATTTATGCACCAGTACCTGCCGATGGGGCAACGGGCGTCAGTCCGGATACGGCACTGTCGTGGTCGGCGGATAACTGCGCAGCGCGTTACCGATTGTATTTCGGAGACACGCAACCACCTCCACTGGTCGGCGAACAGACAGAAACCATCTTCTCGCCGGGTGCGCTGGATTTCGGCCGGACGTACTACTGGAAAGTGGACATCATCGACGGCCCGGCGGGGCCGGTATGGAAGTTCACAACGTTCTGGTACGGCGACCCAAACGCCGAAGAAATGGACATTTGAAAGTCCCCAGCCAACCCTGTCGGACGCAATCCATACCGCGCCGGCGGCACCTGTCTCAATCAACTTTGTGCTTCGAACCGGAGCGCGTTACGCTGGGCCGCCCCACCACGGGGCGCTGAAAAAATCCGCTCGGCATTGTTGTTTGCAGGCGAGGACCGAAAGGATGACAAAGGTACTTACTTTGGCGGCGGTTCTATCAGTATACTTGTGGAGTTTGCCCGGCTTTGCAGAGCATATCCAGCGGGAAAGCACTTTCGGGGACTTCCGCGACGGCACGTTCGGCGACGGCGGTGTCAACACCTATG
>CAYSBK010000009.1:0-2582 GCA_964429265.1 uncultured Pirellulales bacterium
ACGTCATCACCGGCAGCTCAAGCTACGGCGTGAACAATACCGGCGGTGTCCCCGTGGACGCCACCTACAACTGGTGGGGCCGCATCAGTGGACCAAACGACCCTGCCGGGACGGTCGAAACCGATGGCGTAAGCTGCGCCGACGTTTCGCTTATCAAGAACGCCGACGGCCAGGGCGACACGGTAACCGACGGCGACGTCGTTTATTGCCCGTGGCTGTTGACGCCACCGGTATCTTCGAGCGGCGTCTGCCCGCTGGGCGACATGGACGGCGATTGCGACGTGGATTGGTTGGACTTTGCGCTGCTGGCCGAGCACTGGCTTGAAGGAGTCGAGCCGTAATCGGTCACTCCCGCTGCCGCCGGATGAGGACCGCGATATTGCGGTCCCTTTGGCGGCGAGGCGTGTGCAGGACGCCGGGCAGACACCTCTGCCCGGCGTCTTGGCGCGCGGTTCTTTTCCCGGTCTCTTTTCGCCCGCAGCAGCAGGGCGATAGAGGCTGCAACCCGAAATCCTCGATTTTGCAAAAAATCTTGACACGTTCGACGGTTTGGCATATCGTCTTGCGTCTGAGCCGGCGGCAGCGGGCGGCCGGCGGGTATGCGTAACGGCATTGGAGCATATTAGTGGCCAAGCAGTTGGTTCGTGAACTTATCAGTGCGGGGGTCCATTTTGGACACGGCACCAGTCGCTGGAATCCCAAAATGGCCCCGTTTATTTTCGGCAAGCGCGGTAATATCCACATCATCGACATCAAGAAGACTTTGAAGGGTCTGTTGATAGCCAAGAAGCTGCTGGTGGAGGTAGTTGCTTCCGGCAAGGACGTCATATTTGTCGGGACAAAACGCCAGGCCAAGGAGGCTGTCGAGCGAACCGCAAGGGAATGCGGGATGCACTTCGTGACAAACCGTTGGTTGGGCGGCACTCTTACCAACTTCAGGACCATACGCTCCCGCCTGCAAAGACTCGAGCAGCTCGAAGCGATGGAGGCCGACGGCACCCTCGACAGCGAAAGCAA
The DNA here is from genome assembly GCA_964429265.1 of uncultured Pirellulales bacterium. Lineage (GTDB taxonomy): Bacteria > Planctomycetota > Phycisphaerae > Sedimentisphaerales > Anaerobacaceae > CAYSBK01. The sequence continues at coordinate 1,018 of CAYSBK010000009.1, forward strand.
GAAACGTGCATCCAGGCTTAAGCGGGAACTGCGGAAAATCAAGGCGAACCTTGAAGGCATCCGCAATCTCAATCGCCTGCCCGGCGCCGTGGTGGTGGTCGACGCCAGAAAGGAATATCTTGCCGTCCGGGAGGCCGGCAAGCTCGGAATCGCGACAATAGGCATAATAGATACGGATTCGGACCCCGATACCGTCGACGTTGCGATCCCCGCAAATGACGATTCGATTAGGGGCATAGAACTGATATTGTCGGAACTCGGCCAGGCGGTGGCGATCGGCAAGACGCGGGCGGCCGTCCAGCAACAGGAGATGCCCAAACGGCCGCGGCGGGCACGTTCCCGAAGACCGGCCCTTGCCAGGGCCGATGCCGGTGAAGCGTCCCCACCTGCCGGACCCGCTGACAGCGGCAGCAGTGAAGAGGCTCAACCGCCGTCTCAGCAGCCCGAAAAACCGGCGGCAGGTCCGGTCGCCGGGCCGCAGCAGCCCGAACCGCCTGCGGAGGCAGGTAGTCAGGGTGAGCAACCTCCTCAGCAGCCCCAGCAGCAAACCGAGACGGCCCAGACCGAGGACGCGGGTGGTTAGCCGCTGGTGCAGGGACGCTGGGCAGGCTTATGCGGCCGTACAAGCTCGTTCGTGGATTTCGCTTGATGATGTTGCGTGCAGGAGTAATTGGAGATGGCTGAAATCTCTGCTGCGGAAGTAATGAAGTTACGGAAGATGACGTCGCAGGGCCTGATGGACTGCAAGCGTGCGCTGGCCGAGGCCGACGGCGATATAGACAAGGCGGTCGAGATACTCAGGAAGAAAGGGCTAAGTACGCTGGCCAGGCGTGCGGGCCGGGAAACGACGGAAGGGATTGTTGTTTGCAAACGCAGTGACGACGGCAAAGCGATGGCAATGGCGACACTGTGCTGCGAAACGGACTTTGTGGCGAAAAGCGATGATTTTATTCGCGCTGCCGATACATTGGCCGACTACGCGCTGGCGTGCGAGGCCGACGAGGGGGTCGAGCAACTGCTCGATACCGCAGTCAGTGGAAAGAAGTTCGCTGAAGTCGTCACGGAGACCGCCAGCACGACCGGCGAAAAAATAGCGGTCGGCGATTACGCAAAGTTCGTCCTCTCCGGCCCAGGACTTATCGAAAGCTACGTTCACTTCAACAAGAAGGTCGGTGCAATGGTTGAGATTGCGACCGACAGCGAAGAAGTTGCCTCTGCCGAGCCGGTAAGGGTGATGGCAGTGGACATTGCAATGCACATTACCGCCGCCAGGCCGCTGGCGATAGACAAAGCCGAAATCGACCCGGCTGTCATCGAAAGGGAAAAGGCTATTTTTGCCGAGCAGGTTAAGAACAAGCCTCCGCAGATCGTCGAGAGAATCGTCGAGGGCAAGATGAAGAAGTTCTACAAGGAAAACTGCCTGCTCGAGCAAGCCTTCGTCAAGGACGATTCAAAGACGGTTGCGGAAGTAATAGCAGCCGCCGCGGCTCAGGCCGGCGGTCAGGCCAAGGTCACGAGATTCGTCCGTTTCGACGTGGGCTGACGTGTCGAAATCTTTGGCGGTC
>CAYSBK010000009.1:2682-34221 GCA_964429265.1 uncultured Pirellulales bacterium
CAAGTTTTGCGGCAAGCTGTGGGTCTGACAGAGCCAGGATTTGCACAGCCAGAATTGCAGCATTTTTGGCGCCCGTTCTGCCGATCGCCGTCGTGGCGACCGGGACGCCAGAGGGCATCTGGACCGTGCTCAGCAACGCGTCGATGCCCTGCAGCGATTCACCCGCGACCAGGGGCACCCCTATGACAGGCAGAATCGTACGGCTGGCTATGGCACCGGCCAGGTGGGCGGCCATTCCTGCGGCCGCTATGATTACCCGTATGCCGTTGTCGGCGGCGCGCTCGGCAAAATCGGCCGCAGCCCGTGGGTTCCGGTGCGCAGAGATTATCCGCACCACAGGCTCGATGCCGAAATCCCGCAGCATATCCACGCAGCCCTGCATCACGCCCAGGTCACTGTCCGAGCCCATCACCACCGCCACCGGCTTGTCATTCCCAGATAGCATTTGCCTTGTCCTGCCTCCGTGCTTACAATAAACCCGTTCAACCGAAGTGGCAAGCATAGTGGCAGGCGGGCGACGATGCAAGCACTAAAGTAGGCGGCGAGGATAAGAAAATGGGAACAAGACCACCGGCCGTAGCGGGGAGATTCTACCCTGCCGGCCGCGACAGTTGCGTCGAGGAAATCGAACAATGTCTCAGACAATACGAACTGCCTGATGATCTGCCGGAGACGATAGTGGCGGCCATCGTACCCCACGCCGGCTGGACGTTCAGCGGGCCGCTCGCTGCACTGGCCTTTTCGGCCGTCAAGAAACGACACGAAAAGGTCGACACCTTCGTGCTGCTGGGCGTTGCCCACAGCTACTTCGGCAGGACGCCGGCAGTCTACGCTACGGGTGCCTGGGCAACACCGCTCGGCGAGATAGCCGTCGACCAGGATTTGGCCGGGGCGATTTTGGAGGCCGGCACCGCCGAGGCGGACCCCGATGCCCACGCCTACGAACACAGTATCGAGGTTCAACTTCCGTTCATCCAGCACCTGTTCGGCCCGGTACGGATTGTTCCGGTTGCCGTGCCCGCCAACGACAGCGCAGTCAGATTGGGCGAGAGCCTCGGCGCGCTGATAAAAGCCAGCCCCAAGACCATCGTATGCGTCGGCACCACCGACCTGACGCATTACGGACCGGGTTACGGATTCACACCGATGGGCGTTGGCAGGCAGGCTCTGGAGTGGGCTTCACGCGTCAACGACAAGAAGTTCATAGACGCGGCACTGGCCCTCGATGCCGACAGGATGCTGGCCGAAGCCGCTGAGCATTGCAACGCCTGTGGCCCCGGTGCCGCTGCCGCTGCCGTTGCTGCGGCAAAGACACTGGGCAGAACCGCAGGCGTATTGTTGGCCCATACCACAAGTGCAGATGTTATGGCTGCCACGATGGGCACCACCAGCAGCGAAAGTGTAGGTTATGCCGCCATAGTCTTCTGATCGGGGTTTTACCGGGCTCCGGCGGCAAGGCCGGCCACGCAGAACTTGCCTGCACGTGCCCGAAATGTTATAATGCCTTTGGTACAAGAACGCCTCGGACGGGTGTTCAAACCTGAATCTTTCGCCTTGGAGGACGGCTGTTGGGTTGGTCAACGCACCAGAAGACATTCCACGGAAACACCGCCGTGAAGTGTCACAAGAGCCGCACAGTGGCCTTGCTGTGCATCTTTGCAGTTGTGCCGGGATTCTGCTGCCGTGTTGCAGCGGGTTTCCCCCTGAAAGTTGATTTCGGGGACATCGGCCAACCTGTCAAGGCGGGTTGGCATGAGTTCAGCGGCGACCACAATGACGAAATCGACCCCAAGACGCTGGTTTTCGATGTGGATGGAACGGCCGTCAGCGTCTCGGTTCAAACCGGCGTGTTAAATGACAGCGGATACCGTACCTACGACGGGGGAGACCTCGGCGGCGATATGGTCTATCCCGATACCTACTACGGCCAGATAAACGGCAGGGTAATCCTCACATTGGGGAACCTGCCCGCAGGCAGCTATGAATTGGTTTCGTACCACAACGACAGCAAGCCGTCACACGACCAGCAGGACCCCATTCGCGTTACGGTCGCCGGTGCCGTCACGCGGTCGACCAGCGATTCACCGGTGGTTCAGACCAAGAGTCTGGACGATACCGGTCTCGGCAGCAGCAGGGTGACCTTCACCGCCGACGGCAAAGGCGACGTCATTATTACCTACGGACCCCTGACTAACAACGGCGTTGTCTCGAAGGCGGTACTGAACGGCTTCGAGCTGGATTTATTGGTAGCCACGCCCCCGGCCGTAGAGTTCGAATCGGCCCGGTCCGAAGGTTTCGAAGACGTCGGGGCGGCAGCGCTGGGCGTGGTTGTCTGGCCTTCGACGCCGAACACGGTTACGGTCGATTACAATGTCACCGGCGGCACGGCCGCGGCGGGACTGGATTATACCTTCTCGTCCGGGACGCTGGTTTTTGCGCCGAACCAGACCGAGCCGGAGTACATCACCCTCAATATCATTAACGACGGCGTGCCGGAACAGGATGAAACGATCGAAGTCACTCTGTCCAATCCCGTGAACGCCCTGATGGGAGACAACCAGCAGCACACATACACGATTCTTGACCTGCATCCGAAGGTGGGCTTCGAGACGCTGACGAGCCAATCGGGGGAGAACATATCACCGGCGCGCATCCCGGTGGGCCTTTCATGGACGTGGCCGCAAACCGTTACGGTGGACTACAACGCCACGGGCGGCACGGCAACCGGTGGCGGCGTTGATTACACGCTGGAGAAAGGCACTTTGCAGTTCGAACCCGGCCAGCAGAGCCGGTACATCAACATAACTATTGTCGACGACCATATTTACGAGAATCCCGACGAAACAATAGAGATAACCTTGTCGAATCCGACCAATGCGACGCTCGGACCCAACACGGTGCACGTTTTTACGATCCTGCCGCCGAAGGCTTTGGTGTGTCCGCCCGGCGATATTGATGGCGATTGTGACGTCGATGCCAACGACCTGCGTCTGCTGGCACAGCAGTGGCTGGATCCGCCGGGGCTGTGTTCGGGGCCGAATTGTGCCGACCTTGCCGGTGCCGACGGCGTCAACCTGCGCGACTACGGTCTTGTGGCCCAGAGCTGGCTGGTCGAGTCTTTTCCCATCGTAATCAACGAGTTTATGGCGGCAAACGACAATACACTGGAGGACCCCGCCGAACCGAACGAATTTCCCGACTGGCTGGAGCTCTACAACGGCGGGCAGTTGCCGGTCGACATCGGCGGTATGTACCTTACCGATGACCTCGGCGAGCCTGCCAAGTGGCGGATACCGGACGGACTGGTGATCCCCCCCGGAGGGTACATCGTTTTCTACGCTGATGATGACGACGAGCAGGGCGACACTCACACCAATTTCAAGCTCAGCGCCTCCGGCGAGGAGGTTGGACTGTTCGACAGGGACGGTGTAACCGCTATTGATGCACTTACGTTCGGTCCGCAGGTCAGCGACATATCGTTCGGCAGGTATCCCGATGCCGCGGACAACCTGCGTTTCTTTGCCGTGCCAACGCCGGCAGCGGAGAACGTCGGCGGCTACCTCGGCCGCGTCGCAGACACAAAGTTCAGTCATAATCGCGGCTTCTACGACTCACCTTTCAATCTTGTCATCACCTGCGAGACCCCGGGCGCCGAGATACACTACACCCTGGACGGCAGCGAGCCAGCCCAATTCACCGGGGGCGCAACGTACCTTTATGCAGGACCCATCAATATCACCGGCACGACCGTTGTCCGCGCCGCAGCGTTTAAGCCCGGCTTTCTGCCGAGCAGCGTTGACGCCCAGACATACATCTTTCTTGACGATGTGGTTAACCAGCCGGATATGGACCCCTTCGTGGTGGCGCAGTACAGCACGGTCATCAAGGATGCGTTCAGGTCTGTTCCCACACTATCTATTACAATGGACCCCGCCGACCTTGCCAATCTCCAGTTGCAGGACAGTCGTGACGGTCCCGGCGACCCCCATCCCAAGCAGGAACTGCCAAGCTCGATTGAGCTTATCTACGCCGACCCGAACGATGGCGCCGGTTTTCAAATAAACTGCGGCATCGAAGGGCATAGCTGGGCGCTGGACAAACGCAGCTACAAACTGCTTTTCAATACGGCCTTCGGCCCATCGCAACTGCGATACCCGTTCTTTGAATCGGCGCCGGTCAATTCGGATTCCGCGGTGACGAACTTTGACCGTATAGTGCTTCGCGCCAGCAAGAATATGGAGGTTACCTATGCCGGCGACCAGTGGACGCGCGATTCGCAGATCGCGATGTCCGGCATCGGCGCCCACGGCACCTATGTGCATCTCTACCTTAACGGTGTCTACTGGGGCCTTTACAACGCCACCGAGAGACCCGACGCCTGGTTCACGTCATCCTATTTCGGAGGAGAAAAGGACGATTATTTTGCCACGAACCACGGATACGAGCGAGGCCTCGGTCACATCAGCGGCGACAGCACCAGATTCGACAATATGGTATCGATGGCGCAGGCCCAAAACCTCGAGGACCCCGGAAACTACGAAACATTCAAAGGCCTGTGCGACGTGACCAATTTTGCAGACTACACGATCTTATTCTGGTTCTCAGGCTTCGGTGACAACATCGACAACAACTGGTACGCCGGTATGCGTAACAACCCGTTGATCGGCGAGGTGCCGCCGGAAGGCTTTATGATGTTTATGTGGGACGCGGAATACGTGTTCCAGGACGAGGGCGGCCCTCCCGGCAACTCCGTGCCGTGGGTGCCGAGTTATTACTTCTCGAAGACCGGTTACACAATAGTCGATGTCTGGAACGCCCTGCGAGAAAACCCTGACTTTATGATGCTCTTCGCCGACAGAATCTATAAGCATTGCTTCAACGACGGCGCGCTCACCGACGAGAATGCACAGGCCCGGTGGAATGCAATCACTGACCATATCGATCAAGCCGCTATTTGTGAGCTGGCCCGATGGCCCGCAGGAGGCGGCTATAGCGATCCGGCGACCGTGCCGCCCCGGGCGGTCGATATGACCGGCTTTGTGGATATCTTTATGACCGCGCTGGATTCGTGGGGCGGTCTCTATCCGACCATTGACCCGCCGATTTTCAATCAGCGCGGTGGCCAGGTCGCCGTTGGGTTCGGCCTTACCATGGTAAATCCAAACGGGACGGGCACAATCTACTACACGCTCAACGGCAGCGACCCGAGAGAGGCTGTGACAGGCAACGCCGTCGGCACGCCGTATGCCGGCGTGATAACGCTCAATAAAAGTTGCCACGTCAAGGCACGCGTGCTTGACGGCGGCCAATGGAGCGCATTGAACGAGGCGGTCTTTGCAGTCGGGCCGGTTGCCCAAAGCCTGCGGATCACCGAGATTATGTACAACCCACAGGATACCGGCGACCCCAACGACCCGAATACCGAGTTCATCGAGCTTCAGAATACGGGCAGCACATTGATAAATCTCAACCTTGTTCGACTTACCGATGGTGTCGAGTTTGTCTTCGGCGACGTAAACCTGCCTGCCGGCGCTTATGTGCTGGTCGTCAGGGACCAGAACGCCTTCACGGCCAAGTACGGCCCAGGCTCAAGCCTGGCGGGACAGTACCGCGGGGCGTTAAACAATACCGGCGAAACCATTGTACTGGAAGACGCCATAGGACAGACGATTCAGGATTTCGAATTCAGCGACGGCTGGCGGTCAATAACCGACGGAAACGGATTCTCTCTAACCATCATCGACCCCTGCGGGGACGTTAATAGTTGGTCGCAAAAAGACTCCTGGCGGCCGAGCGTATATGTGGGCGGCTCGCCGGGATGGAGCGACGACGGCCTTCTGCCGAATCCGGGCGACATTGTCATCAACGAGGTTATGGCTCATTCGCACTCCGGGCCCGACTGGATTGAGCTTTACAACGCATCTAACAACGCCGTCGATATCGGCGGCTGGTACCTCAGCGACAGCGGCTCGAACCTGACCAAGTACGAAATCGCAGCCGGAACGACTTTGGACCCCGGCCAATACATCGTCTTCTACGAAGACGCCAACTTCGGCGCCGCCAGCAGCGACCCGGGCAGGCACGAGGCCTTTGCGCTTAGTGAAAACGGAGACACGGTTTACCTGTCCTCGCTGCTGGATGCGAACGGCAATCTCACCGGCTACCGCCAGGTGGAGGATTTCGGGGCTTCAGATTCGAACGTCTCGTTCGGCCGATACTATAAGGCAAGTACCGACAACTACAACTTTGTCGCAATGGACTACAATACTCCCGGAGCATCCAACGCCTATCCAAGAGTCGGCCCCGTGGTGATCAACGAGATTATGTATCACCCCGACTGGCCGGACAGCAGTCCCTACGACAATGAGAAGTACGAATACATCGAGCTATACAACGTCACGGACGCCGACGTCAATCTTTACGACGAGGACTCGATACCGTGGAAGTTCACCGATGGCATTGAGTTTACTTTCCCCGCCGAGGCGAATATCCCCGCCCACGGCTGTTTGTTGCTGGTCAAGGACCCGAACGCGTTTGCGTGGCGTTACGGTGCTGTACCACCGGGCGTGCAGGTGCTGGGACCCTACGCCGGCAAGCTGAGCAACGACGGGGAGAAGCTCGAGATCTCCAAGCCGGGAGACGTCGATCTGCTGGGCAACCGCCACTACATCCGTGTTGACAGAGTCAACTACAGTGACGGTTATCACCCGCAGAACAGCCCCGACGGCATCGACCACTGGCCGAAATCTGCCGACGGCGGCGGAGCATCACTGTCTCGCCTTATACCGACGTCCTACGGCAATGACCCGAACAACTGGGATGCTCGTGTCCCTTCGCCGGGGGCGGCCAATCCCTGAGATGGGCCGCCGGACGCTCCGTCTCGCAGGGCAGGCCCCCCCTCGCTTTGCCGACCCAGGTCGTGGGAAAGCTTACTCGTGTCTTAGTGCCACGATAGGGTCGACCCGAGCGGCATTGGCCGCTGGATACAACCCGAAGATAACACCGACGGCAACGCTGATAAACAGCGGCAACAGGATGCTCTGCAACGTTATGACCGTAGGCATTTTCGCAAAGTACGTTATCAGCCAGGGTATAAGAACACCCAGGCCCAGGCCTACTATCCCGCCGATGGTACTGAGGACCACGGTCTCGATGAGAAACTGGAATATGATTTGCCTGCGCTTCGCACCTATGGCGCGGCGAATACCTATCTCCCGCGTTCTCTCGGTGACCGACGCAAGCATTATGTTCATTATGCCTATGCCGCCAACCAAAAGGCTTATACCCGCTATGGAACCAAGCACGATGTTGAACCTGCGCTTTGTGGCCTCGGCCTGTTTCAAAAGCGCCAGCGGCACGTTCATTTGATAATCCTTCTTGTCGTGAAAGATTTGAAGCATCCGCGTTATTCCCGCCGCCGTGGCTTGTACCTGTTCGATATCGGCCACCTCCGCGATTATCTGGTGAAGCTCCACCAGTTCCCGCTGCCACGACCCCGCCGTTCGCCTTACCGAAATATCGCCGAAATATTGCCTGGCAACGTTCAGCGGGATATACACGTCGACTTCCCGGTCGGGTATCTGCATATTGCCGGCCTGGCCCGATTCGCTCTTGACGATCCCCACCACCTCAAACCGGTCGCCGCCGATGATGATTCGCTGCCCGATGGTGTTGGCCGTCGCCAGCAGTTTCCTCGCACCGAACTCGGTAAGCACCGCCACTGGCGCGAATTCCTCGTTGTCGCGATCGGTAAGAACCCGTCCGGCCAGCACACGCCTCGGAACCAGTTCGAACCACCGACTTGTGGTTCCGACGACCCTCAACTCCAGCCCTACGTCACCAAGCCGGGACTGCTTGCGGAGAAGCTTCACCGGCGCAACCTTGTCGACGGTCGAAAAATTTCCTACGATTCGACTGTAGTCGTCGTAGGTCAGCCCGTAAATGCTCATATGCGAATGGGTGGTGCTGGTGGTTTCTTCCTCGATGGACTTCACCGACGATACGATGATGTTGTTGCTGCCGAGCTTGCGTATTTGTTCCAGTGCCTCCTTGCTGGCGCCTTCACCAACGGCCAGCATCGCAACCACACTGGCCACGCCAAATACCACCCCGACCATAGTCAAGAATGACCGCAGCTTGTGCAGCAGCAGGTTTTCGATCCCCAGCCGGATATTCCTGGTGAATTTCGCCGGATTCATTGCTCACTCATTCGTCCTGATGTCGTCGATTCTTCCATCCTTCATATAAAGGTAGTTCGCCGCATACTCGGCGATGCTTTTCTCATGCGTTACCAGGATGATTGTCTTGCCTTCATCGTTGAGCTCCACAAGAAGCTCCATAATCTGCCGGCCGGTCGTACTGTCAAGATTGCCGGTAGGCTCGTCGGCCAGCAATAACTCGGGGTCGTTCGCCAGGGCCCTGGCGATTGCAACACGCTGAAGCTGCCCGCCGGAAAGCTCTGCCGGCCGATGGTGCAGTCGATGCGAAAGGTGCATCTTCTCGGCCAGTTCTTTCGCACGCTCGGCGCTTCTGCGGGCATCCCAGCCCCGGTAATATAGCGGCAACTCTATGTTCTTTTGAACCGACAGTTGAGCCACGAGGTTGAAACTCTGAAAGACAAAGCCTATGTGCCTGAGCCTGACTTCGCTCAAAGCATCATCGTCGAGGGTGCTGACGTCGCGGTCCTGCAGCCAGTACCGACCTGCCGAAAGCCGGTCCAGGCAGCCCAGGATGTTCAGCATAGTGCTCTTTCCTGAGCCGCTTGGCCCCATAACCGCCCAGAAGCTGCCCCTCGCGAACGAAACGTCGACGTCGACCAGCGCCTTCACATCCACCGTGCCCATATGGTAGGTCTTTTGGGCGCCCTGCAACCTGGCTATCTCCTGCCGTTGGGTTTTTGCTTCCGCGCTTTGCACCGGCTGTGCCTCCGCTACCGTCCCGGCTGCCTATCCTCGGAACGCATCTGCTCAATCCTGTTCTTGAGCTGTTGTCTCTGCTGTGGAGACATATTCTTAAACTGTTCTCTCAATTTGCGTTTCTCCTGCTCGGACAGGCTTTCAGGCGCACGCTTCGCAGCGGTGGTACCTTTGCGACGCCGCTGTCTCCCGGCTGTATCGGGCCTGCTTCCCGTGTTGTGGTTGAGACGTTCGAGCGTTTCGGACACCTTCTCGCTGATACTGGGGCCTTGCTGTTGTGTGTGGTCAAGCAGCCGCCTGGTCTCCGCACCGGTGTGTTTAAGCTCGGCTTGGGCCAGGGGTGGCGTCAGCGAAACCACCTCGCCTTCTTCCAGCCCGCTTTTGATTACAATCATCCTGTTGTTGTCCAGCCCTACCTCAACGGGCCGTGGTTCCAGCTTGCCGTCTGTGACAATGTAAACGGTCGGCCTGCCCGCCACCCGCGTCACCGCCTGAACCGGTACGTACAGAACATCGTCGTACCTGGCGATTATGATCTCCACCTGGCAACTCATCCCCGTGCGCAAATTAGGGTCATTCGTATCCAGATATATCTCCGTGTTATACACCTTCAGGTCAGGATTCAGCCATACGCTCTGCGCATCCGGCAACGGCGCAATCCGCTCAACTTTGCCGAAATACTTCTTGCCCTTTACCGCGTCAACGGTAACAATCGCCGGCAGACCAGGCCTGACCTTCTCAAGATTTGATTCGTGCACATCCACTTCAACATTGGTTGACGACGTCGTCGGCAGGTAAATCAACTCCTGTCTTTCAAGCACCTGCTGGCCCTCATCCAGCGGCTCAACGTTGCTTCGCCAGCCGCGACGCCTTGCGCTTGTGGCGTAAATGACCAGCCCGTCGGCCGGCGCGTATATCTTTGTCTTGGTTATCTGGTCAAGGATCTTTTCGAGTTTATCCTGCTGGCGACGGTACTCGGCTTCTTTGGCCTTCAGCGTGGCCTGGGCCTGGGCGATGTCCGCTTTGGCTTTGCGCCGCGTGCGCTCAAGGGCCATATCCGCCTGATTCACGTCGCTCTGCAGTTGCGCAATCATCCTCTTGTATGTGAACTTTGTAAGCAACTCAAGGTTGCTCTTGGCCAGCTCCACGTCGAGCGCCTTTTTTCGCTCCGCGAGCTGGTCCGCCTGCAGCTCCGTCTGCGATATGTATTTCTCCTCGTACAGCTTTTGAGACCACTTCAGCGTTTCTCTGGCCCGGCTGAGTTCCTCCTCGGCAAGTGTTATCTGCGCCTGGGCCTGCCGCAACTCGTTCGGATATTCACCCTGCTGATATTTTTCCAGGTCTTGCTTCGCAAACTCCAGTGTAAGCACCGCTTTATCAATATCGCTTTGCGCCTGGTTCTCAACTACCGCGAGGTTCTCATTGGCGTTTATGTACGCGGCATAGGCGTTCTGGACCTTTATTTCCTGGTCTATTTTCTTATCCAACAGGACGCTGGCATCCAGTTCCACAAGCAGGTCGCCCTTCTTCACACGTGTTCCCTCCGGTACCAGGGAGATTATCGAAGTTCTTCCTTCGACCTCACTTTTTATAATCACTATGTCGCGGGCCTTGACCGTGCCGGACTCGATAACGCTGATGGTCAACGGCCCACGCTTGACCACAAACGTCGGCGTCTCCGAAACCGTACCCCGACCTCTCGAGTTCTTTATGCTCAGCGCTGCCGCCGAAACAAGACCCAGAATCACAATCACCAACAGCACGACAAACAACTTATTTTTCAGCATCGCCGCTTTCCTCCGGGTTATACTCCGTCCAGAGACCATTCTCATTCACCTGTAAAACTCCGAGGTCTCGTTGCAATTCCAGCTCGGCCAACCGGTAGTCAATGGTTGCCGAGGTCAGGCTGTTTTGAGCCGACAGCAGGGCCTCCTGTGCCTCCAACAGGTCACGCATCTGGGCCCGGCCGGCCTCCAGGAACAAGTTCACGCTTCTGACACGCTTTTGTGCCACGCGGACCGCCTTTGCCTGGATGTACAATTCCTCGCGGGCCTCCAGCAGTTTGCGAAGGTCGTTGCGAACGGAGAGCTTGATCTGGTCCTCCAGTTGCTGCAAATTACGCGTCGCCCTGTCCAGTTCTATCAGGCTGTTGCGGTATTCGTTACGCTCCTTTGTTCTTTCGATCGGAAGGTCCAATGTCAACAGGCCCGAGAAACTGGCTCTGTCGAACCGGGGACGGATATTGGAGCCGTCATTTAATGCTGAATTTCGCCGCCCCCCCGAGCCGGCTGACCCAAGCAGCGTCAGTTCAGCTCCGAGAGCATCCGCCGCCACCACAACCGCCCGCTGAGCGTCGTAGACCTCGCCCTTTGCCGACCTTAAATCCTCTCGCCTGGACAACGCAACCTCAATAGCTTTGGTCGGTTCCATTTCCAGAGGTCCCGCACGCTCACGGCTTGGTTCTACCAGTTCAACCCGGGCATCCGCCGGTACCGAAGTCGCGTTTTCAACGCCCGCGATGTTGCTGTCGGCTGTGAACCGGCGAGCGTACTGGTTAAGACGCTCCAGCTCGGTGGGGGACAGCTTAATCTCAGCATCAGGCGGCAGCCCCAGTAACGCCTTGAATGAATCCACGCTCTGCTTATAGGATTCGGTCGCCGCAATCCAGCGCTGGCGAGCACGCAGCTCGTTCTGGACCGCCTGGTCAACCTGGATTTCCTGGAGCCTGCCTGCGTCCGCCAACCTGCGGCTGCGCCGGGCGGAACGCACCAGGCTGCGGTAATTCTGTTCACTGTTTTGCAGCGCGTCGTATCGCTTAAGTACCGCGAAGTAAGCCTGCGCCACCTGAACCGCGAACTCCCTCTTGTACTGCTCGAAATCCCAGATGGCATAGACTACATCGCGCTCGGCCTGCGTGAGAGGCTCGGTCACAATGTGTCTGCCGGAGCCTCTCAACAGGGGAATCGACACCGATGCATCTGCAGCGATGCCGGTGGATGAGCCTCGCGGCGACGTAAGCAGCTTCACGAGGTCCGCTGCTATGGCCGCTGTTATACTCACCCCGCTCTTAAGTGTCCTGCCAACCCCCGCCTCGGCGCTGCCGCGTACACCGCTGCGGGCCTCTGAGCCGGTGGTATTGCTGGTCGTCTCCCCCGACAGTCGACCCGAAAATATGTTGCGAAACTCGTTTCGCGTAAGGTCCAGTGCAAGTGCCGCCTGAAAGATATTCTCTTTTACCTTCTGGTAGTCGAAATTGTTGTACGCCCCGATTTCAAGCGCCTGCATCAGTGACAGCTCGACGGGTCCCCTTAATCTCTCGAGTTCATTTGCATCAGGCGGCTGGGCTTTTGGGGGATAGTCATCTTCCGGCCAGTGCGCGATCTTCGCCAATTCACCCGTCCCGAGCGAGGCATCGTCGGAATATGGCAGATTCTGAGCAAGTATCAGCCGCCGTCTGAAAACGTCGCTTGGCCGCTCGATCGTAAACCCGCTGGTCGTGCCCAGTGCCTCTTTCTGTTTTTGAGCAATTATTTCCAGCGCAACGCTGTCAGCCTCGCGCCTGTACTGGCCTGCGTTCTTGCAGCCGGCAATCGCACACCAGCCGACCCCGACGCAAATCAATGCAATCACCCTCACCTTGTTGTACGAGCCGTCGCACGAGCCGCCCGAAAATCTCCCGTTGGTTTTCATATCCTCGCTGGTTTTCATATCGCGACTTTACGGTAACGGCATCTGACTTTTAACACTTCAGCGTCCCTTCTCTGTCCTGTGGCTTCGCATCCTCTTGTAACGCTCGACCCTTGCCTGTAGCTCAGCGTGCCACCTGTTGAACTGATCCTCGGTAAGAATCTGCTTCATCGCCTCGACGAGTTTGGCCCGCTCGGCATCATACTTCGCTTCCATCTCCTGGCGGATAGCGCTTTTGTTTTCCATAGTCTCGGCGAGAACTTCTTCAACCTTTTTGGTTTGCTCGTCGGTCAGGCCGTACCGTTTCTTCATTTGTTGCGCGATCTCGGCTTGAGTTCTTCTATGACGATGAATCCAGATGACCCTGTGTCTCACCAGCAGCGCTATGCCCCCGGCCCCCACGGCAATCCCCGAAGCAAAAATTACGACCGCCGCAACCACCTGTAATACAAGCGGCCGTTTACTTCGTTGCAGACCGCTCTCGGCTTTTATTTGTTCTACCATAGGGGCACCTCCTCCAGCGGCGGCAAGACCTCCGCCGACGGCCCGGCAATCTGTTGCCACGCCGCCAGCAATAGCAGTATCGCAATCGACGCTGCTACCGCCGAAACACCCGCGAAGATGTCAAATGGCACAAAGCTGATGCGCTGTCCTGCGCCGGCTTCTATTCGCGCCAGCACCGTACCACTGACATCGATGTCAGGCGACCTTTCCCGTTTCGCCCGGTCGGCAAGCTTTCTCACAGCCTCTAGCGCGTCCATCCCAATTTCTCCAAAAGCCTTTCCTTTTCGGCAATCCGCCTTAATTTCCTGCGGGCGCGGTAAGCCCGCATCTTAACCATCGCCCTGGTCCAGCCCATTCGTTCGGCAATGTCCCTGGTGCTGCAATCCTCAAGATACATAAGTGTCAGCACCAGTCGGTCCGCCTGCGGCAGTTGCCCAAGCAGCCGATGCACAATCTCGGCCGCCACGGCCGGGTCAATCGCTGACTCGGACAGTTCTGCGACGGCGTCCGAGTTTATCACTGACACCGTTTTCGGTTGCTTTGCCTGTTGCTTCCAGTATCGATACCCGGTCCGCACCGCGATCTTGCTGAGCCAATTCACAAATGGCCCCCGGCCGGCGTAACGGTTCAAGCTGAAGTACGCTTCCACGAACACGTCCTGTACTAACCTTTCACATTCGGCGCGGTCCCTGGTGAACCGCCACATCTGACTGGTTATTTGCGACTGATAGCGCCGGACCAATCGCTTATAGGCATCGCCGTCACCTTCGAGACTGGCCTGTATGTCTTTCCAATCGGTAGTGTCCACAAAACTATTCTATGGGGCCGGTCCGTATCAGGTCAATCGCCGAACAAATCAGCCGGTTTTTCACGGCGGCTAACTGCCCCTTCAATATGTTAGTGGACCACGGCCGCCGCCGGTAACAACAAAAAAGCAGCGAGAACCTCCCCCTCGGTGCCAAAGAACCCTCAGCCGGCGCGCCAGAACGCGCCGCTGGGCTCATACCGCCGCCTCATCGACCGATGTGCTTGTTGGTTCCTGCGTAAGTAACGTGTGTCAGCAGGGCTTGACAGCCAACCGTGTGGCATCAATGACGAACCAGGAAAGGATTGCTTATCGGCACCCCCTTATTGGCCACGCCACCGGCCCTGTCCGACAAGTGCTGCTCAACAGCCGGGTAGTAGTTGGCCGGCGGGTTGCACTCCGGATACGACCACCCATATTCATTAGGCTCGAGTTCTGGGACACAGCCCGGCGGATATTCCACGCCCAGCCGCCAATTCCGCGCCGGCCGGTCCTGTCGACCAACCGAAGCACAGCCGCTTCATCTCGCTCGACGGCTCGGCGTTCGGGCTCCTGAGGGGGATAAACCCAAAGACGCCAACAGCCTTGGGATGTGGTCGACGTGGTAGTGCACGCCGTAGCGCTGCTCGATCAGCCGGGCCACCCGGGGACAGGTCCACGAGTCGGTGCCAAAGCCGAATGCTGAGGCGCCCTTCACAAGACACCTTGCCAATCCGCGTCTTTGTTGCTTGCTTAATTTCGGCGGCCGGCCCGGTGCCGGCCTGGCGGCCAAGGCCTTTTCGCCTCGTCGGCGGCAGGCCCGGAGCCAACGGCAGACACTTTGAGGGGTCGTTTTCAGCATCTCGGCGATTTCTGAAGCCCCGTAACCCCGCCGACTCAACGCTACCGCCCGTCGTCGTCGCCGCTCCAACTGTTCTTGGCTTCCTTGAGGTCTCATAGCGCGTAATATCGGCCTGCCATGCGAATTAACATTAGAAATACAGGCGTCCGTAACAAAAAAAGCCGGACGCAAGTCCGGCTTTTGCTGGGCAAACCTCTTGGCGAACTTTCTCACCGGCCGTCATCGCCGGCCTGGTCAAAGCTGTTCTGCCTCGGGTGAGCGCTGTTGTAGACCTCTCTCAGCTTCGTGGTACTCAGATGCGTGTAGATCTGCGTGGTCGAAAGCGACTGGTGCCCCAGAAGCTCCTGCACACTTCGCAGGTCGGCGCCGTTGTTGAGCATATGCGTGGCAAAGCTGTGCCGCAGGGTATGCGGACTTATGCTCGGGTCAAGCCCGGCCATCTTCAGGTATTTGTCCATCTTGCGCCGGACGCTGCGGGTGCTCAGGCGTTTACCGTGCTTGTTGACGAACAGCACCTTGCTGTCGAAATTGGCATTGCTTTCGGCCCGCTTGTTCCTGAACTCGATGTAATGCTGTATGGCCCGTAATGCCGACGAGCTGATCGGCGCGATCCTTTCTTTCTTGCCTTTGCCCCGAACGTGAATGACCTCGCCCAGGAAGTCCACGTCGTCCATATTCAAGGCCGTCAGCTCACTGACCCTTATGCCTGTGCTGTAGAGTGTCTCGAGAATCGCGCGGTCCCGCGCGCCCAGCCAGTTGTCCATAGGCGGTGTTTCGAGCAGCCTCTTGACGTCCTCGTACTCGATGAACTTGGGTAGTTTCTTCTCCTGCTTGGGCGTTCTCACCGCCGTGACCGGATTTGAGGAAAGCCTGCCCCTCTTAACCAGGAACTTGTAGAAGCTGCGCAGCGTCGCCAGCTTGCGGGCTATGGTGGACTTGGAGTACTTCTTTTCGTTGAGGAAGGCAAGGAACCCCCGCACGTGGTCGGTCTTCGCCGCCAGCAGTAGCTCGTCGACGGCGGTGCCGCTTTGCGTTTTTACTCCCGTTTGCGTAGCCAGTGCCGTCACGGCGCCCGGGTGTTGCCCTTGATGGTCGTCGGGCGAAATCACCTCCGCCGTGGGCGATGCCTGCTCGGCTTTCCAGACGAGAAACTCGGAGAACTGCGCCAAATCCGCTCCATAACACTTGGCCGTGTATTCCGAAAATCGTCTCTCGAATTTCAAGTAGCTGATGAAAGATTCGGTAAGACCACTGGTTTCCATAATCAACCTGCCTAAATCTTGTAGTTACTTATTCAAAATTCAATTATCCTGCCCGCCAGGCTCCTTCTTGCGGCTTCTTATGCCTCGGCACTGTGACTGATTATGCCGTCCGCCTCCGCGAACAGGTTCTGGGTCAGCTTGAAACTGAGAACGGCCGCGTCGAACCAATCGAAATCCGTCTTGTTATCCTCGGCCTGGCTGATAAGGGCGTCGAGCAACTGCTCTTCGCAGCCCACGTCGTACCGGAAGATAAACTTCTGTGATCCTTTCTTCAGCACCAATTGCCGTTTCATATCGAGTAAACCCGGTTCAATGGATTCGATGCTGTGGCTGGTGGACCACGGGGCCGGACATCAGCGTTCCACTCACCATCGTTCTTTATCGGTCGTGTGGCCCAGGACTTTAGCTACAACCTTGGAATTTCCGAGAAAGTCGACCACGCTGCTATCTCACGGATTCCTGAAGTTTTATCGGCCAACAGGGCGGTCGGCTTTACAATTTAACCCCATATTCGGACCAAATTACGCTGACGCCCACAAACTCCCCCCAACGGCACCACAGCTTATTTCTGTCGTCTGGCGGCAAAGTACCTGGCTCCGTCCCGCTCCAAGGTCTCGACCAGCCCTTGCTCGGTCAGCCGGCCGACGTGTTTAAGGACTTCATTGGCGGTCATATTCAGTGTCCGGCATATCTCCTCGAGCGTGCAGGGCCTGCGTTTCAGCATTGATAACAGGTCCTCCGCCTTCATCTCGCCTCCAACAATATGCTGACCGGCGCCGGGTCGCCCAATCACCTCGCAGCTTGGTCCCAGAAGGGCGGCGATTTCTTCCAACCTGCTGGCGCTCGGCCCCCGCAGGCCCGGCTCGGCCGTGGGTCTGGCCGCAGTATTGAGCTGAACCTTGTCCGGCCGGATGCGCTCGACGGCCTCCTTTATCGCCTGAATCTCAGTCGGGCCCGTGTTCAAACCCTCAACCAGGAAAACCTCCAGCCATATCGGCCCGGCGTACTCCTGGCGGAATCTGCAAAGCCCATCGATGTGGCTTTCTATGCTGAGATCGGCATGCGGCCGGTTCATCTTGCGGAACGTCTGCTCGTCGCCCGCGTCAAGTGACGGCAGGACCAAATCCGCCTGGGCACAAGCCGCCCGCACGTCGTCAAGGTAAAACAGCGTGCCGTTTGTCAACACTGCCACGGGGATATCGACGGCCTGCTTTATCCCTTTCACTATGGCGCCCAGATCGCTGTTAAGCGTCGGCTCGCCCGAACCGCTGATGGTCACGAAGTCGGCCTGCAGGTCCGGGGGCGTGCAACGGTCGAATTCTCGCAGCAGCTCCGTGGCGGGCACGTACGGCTTGCGCTTGAGCGTAGGGCGCGACACGCTGCCGAGCTGGCAATAAACGCAGTCGAGGCTGCAAACTTTCAGCGGCACGATATCCACGCCGTAGCTGCGTCCCAGCCTCCGCGATAATACAGGGCCGTAAAAATATCTTGTGCTCTCAGCCATCATCCATCATCCCATTACGTAGGCAATTAGCTTAGCCGATTGTGCGGATAATCCTCGTTCTGATACCCGCCGGTTTGGCGCCGGGCGGCACAAGGCAGTTCACCGCCTGCGGCAGTACTGTTATCCGCATCGGAACAGGCGGACCCGGATCCCCGTCGATCTGGGTGGCTATCTTTTCGCTGCGGCCGGTAACAACTATGTCCCTGCCCTGTGTGTATATTACGTCCGACCCGTACGTGTGCTGCTTGACAACCGTCATTGCCGCGTGCTTCAGCAGGTGCAACTGTCCCTTGCACCTGTAAACGCACACATCCAGCAGGCCGTCGCTGAAATCAGCGTTGTGCAGGATTTGCAAGCCGACGGCATAACGCGAAATATTACCTACGAACACCAGGCCGGGACCGCAAAAAAGCTCTTTGCCGTCAACTTCGACCCTCATAGGCTCGAACTCGTAGCTCCAGAACGTCCTCCAGATGGGCCATACGTAGTCGAAGTGATTGATGTGACCACTGCGGCAACCCGCCACGCGTCGCACCACTTCCCCGTCGAATCCAAACCCGGCGATCGATGTAAAACACCTGCCGTTTGCCCGCCCCAAGTCCAGCGGCCTGACCTGGCCGGCCTCAAACGCCGCAACGAGACTGTCGATCTTCTCGTCGAACCCAAGCTCGTTGGCAAGCAGGTTCTCCGTGCCGCACGGTACCACGAGCATCGGCTTGTCGCTGCCTTCAAGCCCGTGAGCGACTTCCCTGACGGTACCGTCGCCGCCGACCACCACCACCAGCGCGCAGTGGTAATCAACGGCTGCGTCCGTCGCCAGCTCGCAGGCATGCTCCAGCGAGTTGGTGGTAAAGGTCCTGACCTCGAAGCCTTTGCCGGCCAGGTAGCCCCTGAACCGCCGCGCGACGAGCTTGCTGCTGCTTGCGCCCGACTTGGGGTTGACTATGTAAGCAATGTAGCCGTCTTCAGGTTTCATTATCTCCTTCCGGCTCTGCCGCGCAGGCCTGCACTTGCGCCACCATCGAGGCATAAGTCTGCCCGATGTGCGTGTGACCACCCAGACCTATGAGGCTCTGCGTTTCGGCGATGCGGTTTTCATCAGGGCCTTCTATTTCGACAAACCTGCCCACTTGAGGAACTTCGTCGAGACAAACACAGCATTGATTGAAACGCCAGATGCGGCGCTTCTTCTCAAAGCTCAGGATTTGCCTGTAACCGATCGCCCCAAGTAAGTCACCGAGGCGCCCGGCTTCATCGATCCTGATTTCTATTTCCATCCTTTTCTTGATTGCGTGCGGTTGCCGAGGCCCCTTGTAAGTAAGGTAGTGCTCGCTTTGGCCGCCTGCAAGAACCGTTCGCACTCGCAGGCACCTGTCACTCGTCGTCAGCGTACGCTGCGCATCGTCAAAATACACATCCCTGTGAACCTGCTTGCCCAGGAACTCTCCACCAAGCGTCCCGAGAGCAGCCTCAACAGGCTCGTGCGCATCCACACGGAGTTTGGTTTCTATTTCGGTATTCATCAGCACCTGCCGGACATATTAAACCACGATATTGACCAGTCGCGGTTTGACCACGATGATTCTTCCAGGTTGTCTGTCACCGACGATGCCCTTTATCTTCGGCCTGCTGAGTGCAGCCTCCTTTATGGATTCCTCATCTGCATCAGCCGCTATGACAATCCTGTCCCTGACCTTACCATTAACCTGCACGGCAAGTTCGAGTTGCCTTTCCTTGACCATCTCCTTGTCGTATTCGGGCCACGGTTCGTAGGCAAGGCTCTCGCCGTGCCCGAGACGCTGCCAGAGCTCCTCGGCGATGTGCGGGGCAAACGGCGCCAGTATCAGCAGCAGCTTTTCAACCACCGCTTTCGGCCTTATTTGCTGCCTGCCCAAGTGGTTGACGAAAATCATCATAGCGCTGATAGCGGTATTGAAGGCGAAACTCTCGATATCCTCGCCCACCTTCTTTATCGTCTGGTGCAGCAGCCGGCACGTCTGCTCGTCGGCATCCACATCTTGGACCGCGTCACTTACCTCGCCCGTTTCTTCGTTGATGACCAGTCGCCACAGCTTCTGCAGGAACCTGTGCACCCCCTCCACGCCCTGCATATTCCAGGGTTTTGTCGCTCCCAGCGGCCCCATGAACATCTCGTACAGTCGCATCGAATCCGCCCCATACTCGGCTACCACGCGGTCCGGGTTCACCACGTTGCCCCGCGACTTGCTCATCTTCTGCCCGTCTTCCCCGAGAATCATTCCCTGGTTTACCAACCTCGTAAACGGTTCCTTCGTGCTGACGTATCCCAGGTCGTACAGCAGCTTATGCCAGAATCGCGCGTAGAGAAGGTGAAGCACCGCGTGCTCGGCGCCGCCGATGTACAGGTCCACCGGCATCCAGTACCGCTGTTTCTCATACTCCCAGGGTTCCCTGTCATTGTGGGGGTCGATGTACCGCAGGTAATACCAGCAACTGCCCGCCCACTGTGGCATCGTGTTGGTCTCCCGCCGGCAGCGCGTCCCGTCTGCAAGCGTAACGTTCACCCACTGCTCGATTGTAGCCAGCGGCGACTCCCCCGTACCGGATGGCCTGTAACTTTCTACCGGGGGCAGCTCCAGCGGCAGTTCCTGCTCCGACAGCCCACAGATGCGACCGTCTTCCATATGCAGAATCGGAAAAGGCTCTCCCCAGTAACGCTGCCGGCTGAACAGCCAATCCCGAAGCTTGTAATTAACGGCCTTTCGGCCAAGCCCTTTCTCGGTTAGCCAGCGCGTAATCTGCTCCTTGAACTCGGCTGTTTCCAGCCCGTCGAACTGTCCCGAGTTTATCGCCTTGCCGTCGCCGACAAAACAAGCCTCCGCGTTTCTAACCCGCGCTGCCAGCTCCGCGTCCGGCGGTTCCACAACGGCAACTATCGGCAGGCCGAACTTCTTTGCAAACTCGAAGTCACGCTCGTCATGTGCCGGCACCGCCATAATGGCGCCCGTGCCGTAACTGATCAGCACGTAATCACTTATCCAGATCGGTATCTTCTGATTGTTTACAGGGTTTATCGCAAAAGCCCCGGTTGGTTCGCCCGTTTTTTCCTTGGAAAGGTCCGTTCGGTCGAGGTCGCTTTTCCGAGCGGCCGCTTCACGGTACTGCTGCACCGCCGCCTTTCTCTCGGGCTTTGTCAGCCTGTCAACCAGTGGATGCTCCGGCGCCAGCACCATATAGGTCGCTCCGAAAAGAGTATCCGGCCGGGTCGTGAAAACCCGAATCGTCTCTTCCAGACCCTCCACTTTGAAATCAACCTCGGCCCCGACGCTCTTGCCTATCCAGTCCCTTTGCAGTTTTTTTATCGACTCCGGCCAGTCAAGCTCATCCAGGTCCGCAAGCAGCCTTTCGGCGTACTTGGTTATCCGCAGCATCCACTGCCGCATCGGCTTTCTGACGACGGGGTGACCGCCTCGCTCGCTGACGCCGCCCACCACCTCCTCGTTGGCAAGAACCGTACCCAGCGCCGGGCACCAGTTCACGGGCACCTCGGCCTCGTAGGCCAGCCGGTGCTCATCGATATAGCGCCGCTTCTGCTCTTCGCTGAGACCCTCCGGTATCGGCAACTGGTCGATGGGCTTGGCTTTTTGCTCCTTCTCGTCGAAATAACTGTTGAAAAACTTCAGAAATATCCATTGGGTCCATTTGTAATATGCCGGGTCGGTGGTGTTTATCTCCCGGTCCCAGTCGTAACTGAAACCCAGCGACTTGATTTGCTTGCGGATGTTATCGATGTTCTTCTGCGTAGTTACAACCGGGTTCGTGCCGGTCTCAATGGCATACTGCTCGGCCGGCAGGCCGAACGCGTCCCACCCCATCGGGTGCAGCACGTTGAAACCTCGCATCCTCCTGTACCTGGCGACTATGTCGCTGGCCGTATAACCTTCGGGATGGCCCACGTGCAGCCCCTGGGCGCTGGGATACGGAAACATATCCAGAACGTAATACTTCGGCCGGCTGGTGTCCCCGTCGACCGCCTTGAAGGTCTTGTTATCCTCCCAGAACTTTTGCCACTTCTTCTCGATCGTCCCGAAATCATAGGCACCACGCTTGCTGCTCATTGTCTTTTCCTGGCTCCGAAAGAATCAGTCCTCTGGGCGACCGCCTGCATGCGGGCAGGTCCGGTCCGAACAGCCGAAGCATTTTCTTGAATCACCTTCGGCCACCTTTGGCGAAAAGACTGAAAATTGCTTCTTCAGCCTCCTTCCGCCGCAGTGCGGACACACCCTGCGCCCCGGCCGCGAACCCGACTCGAGAAACTCGCACCCGAGACCACAATCTTGACACTTGTACTCGTAAATCGGCACAAATACCCCCGGCCGAATCGAAATAATCACTCTGGACTTCACGCCGGCTCATTGCCGTCCGAAAAAGCCTACTACAATGAGCCGGCAAAATCAATCCTCAACACCGCCATGACGCCGTCGCGCTGCGCTCGGGCGGGGTTCACCGCTGGGGACCCGCCGCACCAAAGCGGGCGTCGAGCTTGAACAGCCGCTCCATCGGCAGGTTCAGCACCTGTTCAGGTTTCAGTGACAACGCCGACCGGATCTGCTCAAGTATCTCCAGGACCCTGTCCTGGCCGACGGCGATTATTGTAAACCAGATGTTGAACCGGTGGCGCCTCTCATAGCTGTGGGTCACCTCGTCAAAGGCACCGATTACCTTTGCCGAGCGTTCCACCGCATCGGCCGGCACACTTACTGCCGCAAGCGTGCCGGCAAAACCCAGCTTGGCGGAATCGAGGCTCACGCCTATCCGCCTGATCACGCCCGCGCTGGTCATCTTCTCGATTCGCGGCCATAGCTCATCCACCGCTACCCCGACCGTCCGGGCGATAACGTCATATGGCCTGCGTTGCAGCGGAAAGTCATACTGCAGCGAATGCAGTATCCGCCTGTCCAAGTCATCCAGGTCTATGCTCTCGCTCATCTCGTGGCATCCGAATGTCTCTGTTGGGTCCGCACTCGTGTTCAAAAAGACAACCTCATTGCCGAAACCGACCGAACAAGCCTCGCCTCATCCTTGACCGCACCTGGAATGCCAAGTATAGTTTAGAAGCTCCGGCCTGTAAAGCAAGACAACCAGGTAAAGAACGGGAACAGGCTTTGGACCGCTGCCGAGAAGCGTTTTTGCCAATTACGGCAACTCACGGAAGGTCTGCTCCGTTGCCCAATGTCGGATGCAGCGAGGCGCAATGTCGAAAGGCAAAGTATATCTGGTCGGCGCCGGTCCCGGTGACCCGGGCCTTATGACGCTGAAAGGCTATCGCCTGCTGTGTCGGGCGGACGTCGTTCTCCACGACCACCTCGTACCAGTCGAGTTGCTGGCTTGTTGCAAACCCTCCGCCGAGATTATACCCGTGGGCAAGTTCGCCGGCAGGCACACCCTCCCGCAGGCGCAGATAAACCAGATGCTCGTGGAAAAAGCCAGCAACAACAGCATAGTCGTGCGCCTCAAGGGCGGTGACCCTTTTCTTTTCGGCCGCGGCGGCGAGGAAGCCGAGGCCTGTGCACAAGCGGGCATCGACTTCGAGGTCGTCCCGGGTATAACCAGCGCACTTGCGGCCCCGACCTATGCCGGCATCCCTCCCACACACAGAGACTATACCCCCAGCGTCGCAATAGTCACGGGACACCGCAGGCAGGATAAACAACTGGAGATACCCAGGGCGGGCACCATAATCTTCCTTATGGGCGTGGCCAACGTTCGTCAGATTATCACTGCGCTGCTGGACGCCGGCTGGCCCTCCACGACCAGAATCGCAGCAATTGAAAACGCCACCTGCTACAACCAGCGCGTCATCACCGGAACGCTGGATAACTTTGCCGAAGTCGTTCACAGGGAAAACCTGCGCACACCGGCCGTTTTTATCGCCGGCACCGTCGTCGAACTGCGACAAAAGCTCAAATGGTTCGATACAAAACCGACGGTCCTGTTCTGCGGGCTGCACCCGGAAAGATATGAGCACCTCGGCAACATCCTGCACAGGCCGATGATAGATTGTGTCGCCCTGGATGACTATGGTCCGCTCGACACGGCATTGGAAAGGCTGAACTCGTTTGATTGGATCGTCTTTACCAGTGGCAACGCCATAAAATTCTTCTTCCACAGGCTCCGTGCCACCGGACGGGATGCCCGCGCCATTGTCCCCGCAAAAGTAGCAGTGATCGGCGCCGCATCGGCCGAACGTCTCGCGGACTTCGGCGTTGCCGCCGACCTCTGTGCAGGTGTCGAATCCAGCGCCGGCCTTCTGCAGGAGTTTCGACGACTTGGCGTGCGCGACAAGGCGATACTGTTGCCCCAGTCGCAAATCGCCGGCAGCGAATTGTCCGACGGGCTGACCGAATTGGGCGCGGCCGTCGAGGTTGTCCCGGTCTACAAAACAATCCAAAGAGACCCCGGCGAAATCGACTTTGCTCACATCGACCAAATACTGTTCACCAGCGGCTCAACCGTCCGCGCTTTCGTTGAAAAATTCGGCTCCGTACCGGAACACATCAAGGTATTTTGTTTGGGCCCGGTCACGTTGGCCGAAGCCGCAAAGCATAACATCAGGGCAGAGCTTTTGCCCGGCAGTAAGGCTGCACGCGGAAGTACACACGATGATTAACAAAAAAAGCCGCAGACTTTATCGTGACGCGGTACGCCTCATACCCGGCGGCGTAAACAGCCCCGTCCGCGCGTTTAAGGCGGTCGGCGCCGAGCCGATATTCATCGACAAAGCAAAGGGCGCCTACCTCTACGACGCCGACGGCAACAGGTACATCGACTATTGTCTTTCGTGGGGACCGATGATACTCGGCCACGCCCACAAGGACGTCCTCGCACGCGTTCGAAAGGCCATTGCGAAAGGCACCAGTTTCGGCATACCGACCGCCGCCGAGACGCAACTGGCACGGTTGATTGTCGATGCGGTAAAGTCCATCCAGAAAGTACGGCTGGTCAACTCCGGAACCGAGGCGGTGATGACCGCAATCCGCCTGGCGCGAGGCTGTACCCGCCGCGACAAGATAATCAAGTTCATCGGCTGCTACCACGGCCACGTCGACCATATGCTCGTGAAGGCCGGCTCCGGCGCCACCACCTTCTCCACCCCGAGCAGCCCCGGCGTGCCGCGCGACTTCACCAGGCACACCATTGTACTTCCGTATAATAACATCAGCGCGATCAGGGATGCTTTCAGAAAGCACGGCCGCAAAATCGCCGCAGTCATTGTCGAGCCCGTCGCCGGAAATATGGGCGTGGTTGTCCCAAAACCCCGCTTCCTCGAAACAATGCGCACATTGTGTACCAGAAATGGCAGCATACTTATCTTCGACGAGGTGATTACGGGCTTCCGGCTGCGGTACGGCAGCGTCCAGGAAATGTTCGGCATCGAGGCCGACCTCACCTGCCTCGGGAAAATCGTCGGCGGCGGCTTTCCCATCGGAGCCTGCGGAGGAAAAGCCGACCTTATGGACAATCTCGCCCCCGACGGAAGCATCTACCAGGCTGGCACACTTTCGGGCAACCCCGTTTGCGTCGCCGCCGGAATCGCAACTCTGAAACTGCTCAAGGAACAAAAACCCTACGATTACCTCGACCAACTGACGGCCGAATTGTGTAACCGAATTGACTCAACCCTCGACAAAGCCGGTGTCGAACACACCGTCAACCGGATTGGCTCGATGTTCACGGTCTTTTTCAATCCGAAGCCCGTCGTCGATTATGACTGCGCCATAAGGTCTGACACCGCCGCTTATGCCCGCTACTTCCAGGGGATGCTGAACGCCGGTGTCTACCTGCCGCCCTCGCAGTTTGAGGCGTGCTTTCTCTCAACCGAACACACCCACAAGGATATCGAACGAACCGTCGCAGCCGTGCAAAAGGTTTTTCCCTGACATTTTTAAGCAGCACCTGTAATAGGGAGGTCCTATGCAAAATCCCACGGCATTCACGGTCGCGGGCGTCGATGGGTGCAGGGGCGGTTGGTGTGTCGCAATGGCTGTGCAGAAAGAAACAATGTCTCCGCGTGGTCGCCGGCCGCGTCTGACGTTGCTGAATCTGTTCGTTGTCGATGACTTCGCTGCGGTTATCAGCACTACGCAGCATTGCGAAATGGTTTGCGTGGATATACCTATCGGCTTGAGCAACGGACCGCAGCCTCGACGGTGCGACAGGCAAGCCCGCAAACTGCTCGGCAGGCCTCGCGCCGCCAGCGTATTCTTTGTCCCTCCCAGGCAGTGTCTGGCTGCAGACGATTACGAAACCGCAAGTCAGATTTGCCTGCGGCAGGGGGGCAGAAAGCTCAGCACCCAGAGCTTCGCCCTGTTGAAAAAAATACGCCAGGTCGACCGGCTGATGACGCCGTTCTTGCAGAAACGGCTGCGGGAAACGCATCCCGAGCTTTGCTTCCGGGCGCTCAACGGCAATCAGCCGGTCAAATACAACAAGAAAACCGTCGCCGGCTGCCAGCTCCGTCTCAAACTCCTCCAGACCGTCATTGCTAACGTCCCGAAGGTCCTTGCACGCACGCCTCCCAGCGGCTGGGCCGTCGACGACGCCCTCGATGCGATAGTTGCCGCCTGGGCCGCTGCCCAGATGCTCGCGGGCAGGGCCCGTAGCCTGCCCGAGGACCCGCCGCTCGACGCCAGGAAACTGGCAATGGAAATCGTATGTCCCTTGCCGCCACGACGATCCGGGGCCGCGCACGATCCGAACGGCCCTGCAGACTGCCCACGGCATCATCGCCGGGACACAGCAACCAAATCACTTCCGACCAAACGTTATGTCGAAGGACTGGGCCCATAGAACCGCACAGCAGCTTGTAAGCGCCGGCCTTGTGGACCAGGGCCTGTGCGTGGTACTTGGTGCCTGCGACACGGGCAAGACGATACTGGTTCAGGCTATCGCCCACCTTGCCGCCACCGGCAGGGCGGTTGCAATTGTGGACGCCGACATCGGCCAATCGCACATCGGGCCGCCCGGCACCGTCGGCTGGGCGATCCTGGAAGACGACCATAATGACGTTACGCACCTGCAACCGTCCGGTATCGCTTTCGTTGGCGATATCACACCGGCACGCCACCTGCTGCAGCTCACCGCTGCTATGCTGCAATCCGTCGAACAAGCCTCATCCGCGGCAGATGTGGTCATCCTTGACACGCCTGGCTTCGTCGCAGGCCGGCCTGCGAAGGCGCTGTGGTGGACCGTCCTGCAGATACTTCCCGTGCGAACATTGGCAGCAGTCAGCCGCGCCGGCGAACTGCACGAAATTCTTGCCGGCTTGCGGCACCTCGACTTCAGGCTTGAAAACGTAAGTGCCCCCGCAAATATAAAACCAAAAAGCCCATCTGACAGGCGCCGTTACCGCATCGAGCGGTTCCGCAGGTATTTTCGAAACGCCGGGCAGCACACCCTGAATCTCAACCATCTCGCTGTTCAGACGATGACCGGCCTCGGCCGGCAACCTCCGCTGAAGCGCCTGGCGGCACTGAGAGACCGCAACGCAAGAGACCTTGCCGTCGGCGTCGTCACAGACTGGCAGCCCATCAAAGCCGCGGCAACAATCCTCGCTCCCCCCGTCGATACAGGTAATATCGGTTGCCTCGTTGTTGGTGACGCCGAATTAGACCCCGCGGAACTGAACGCCGCTGCGCCCTCTTAGTCCACTTCCATATCGAAGTAGTCCCTGGCGTTGTTGTAACAAATGTCCTCGACCACCCGGCCCAGCAATTCCATATCAGCCGGCAAAAGGCCCCGCTCAACGTCGCGCCCCAGCACGTTGCACAGTATCCGCCGAAAGTACTCGTGCCGAGGAAACGAAAGAAAGCTGCGCGAGTCCGTAACCATCCCAACGAATCGGCTCAGCAGACCCATATTGGAAAGCACGTCCAGATGTTCTTCCATACCCTCCTTCTGGTCCAGGAACCACCACGCCGGGCCGTACTGTATCTTGCCGGGACATGAACCATCCTGGAAGCTGCCCGCTATCGTCACCAGCGAAGCGCTGTCCTTGGGATTCAGATTGTAGAGAATCGTTTTGGGCAGCTTGCCGGCGCTGTCGAGTCGGTCGAGAAACTTCGCCAGCGGACCGGCTACCTCGAAATCTCCTATGCAGTCACAGCCGCAGTCGGCACCCAGCAGTTCGGCCATCCGACTGTTGACGTTCCGCAAAGCCCCCAGGTGAAGCTGCATCACCCAGCCGGCCTCGGCGTCCATCGCAGCCAGCTCGTACAACACCGCCGAGTTGAACTTCAGCCGTTCAGCCTCCTCCGGTCTGTGCCCGGCCCTGACCTTGTCGAAGATCTTTTCAACCTCACCGTGTGTGTACTCGGCGGCATAGGCCGTCTCCAGACCGTAGTCGGAAAGCCGGCACCCGTTCTTATGAAAGTAATCGTGCCGCTTTCTCAGCGCCTCGATGTAACTATCGAAAACCGAAACCGCCGTATCGCTTGCCTCTTCCAGCCTCTGCAACCAGCTTCCGAAACCGCTGCTCTCCGGCGGCAGCAGCGCGCAATCCGGCCTGAAGGCTGCATACACCTTGACCCCAAAGCCTTCCTGCCGAATCGCTTTGTGCGCCGCCAGGGAACTGAGCGGACTTTCCGTTGTGCACACGAGCCTCACGTTCATCCTGCGAAGGAGATTGCGCACGCCGAACTCCGCGCTTCCGAGCATCTCCGCCGTCCGGTCATAAATACGCCTGGCGTTTTCGGCCGTAAGCAAGTCATCTATCCCGAAATACCTTTTCAGCTCCAGGTGCGTCCAGTGATACAAGGGGTTGCGCAGGCACTTCGGCACCGTTTGCGCCCACTTCTCAAATTTCTCATAATCCTCCGCGCCGCCGCTGCAATACTTCTCATCAATACCGTTGGCCCGCATCGCGCGCCACTTGTAGTGGTCCCCGTACAGCCATATCTGGCTCAGATTATCAAACCTCCTGTCGGCCGCCATATCATCCGCCGGCAAATGACAGTGGTAATCGTAGATCGGCATCTTCTCGGCGTACTGGTGGTAAAGCGTCCTCGCGGTCTTGCTGTCTAACAAGAAATCTTCCGAAATAAAGCTTTTCGTCATAGCCTGCACCTTACAAAATCTCAGTTACCGCTGCCTAATCTAACGCCTCAGCCGCAAACGTCAACTCGCACCTGCCTTCAGATAATTTCACCTGTCAGGCTTCTGAGCATATGGCCCGTCACCCGCACGTCGAAAAACTCGCCCAGTGGCAGCCTTTTCCTGACGCCCACGATTATGGGATAGCTGCCCACCTGTCGCAGGAACGTCACGTCTCCCTCGTGCACCTCGCTGCAGAGCTTGCGCAATATCGTACCCCGTGGAAAAACACGCCGCAGCATCGGAAGGTCTATCTCGTGGCGAACCTTCTCGATCCACCCGCGGTAATACCGTCGGTTCTTCCGCAAAACCGACACCCCCGTATCTTCATACAACGGCGTACCCGGAAACGGCACGACCTGCCTGATGTTGATTCGCCTGACGCACAGGCCGTCATCCAGCAACTGTTTCAGCGCGGCGAAGTTTTCTTCGAGCGTCTCCGCCGTCTCGCCCTTCAGCCCCAGAAGTATATTGACCCCCGGCAGAAGCACCGGGCAGCCGTTCTCACCTCGCTCGCCGCCGATCCGGTTTATAATCCGGATTGCCTCGAAAGCCGCCTCACGACTGCAATTCAGATTGTTCTGCTCGACCACCCGCTTATCGAAGGATTCGACGCCCATCGCCGCCGTGCTGCCCGGCGTCAGGTACTTCACGAACAGCCGCGTCCTCTCCTCGCTCACCATACACGGATTGACGTTATCGATGTGCAGCACCTCCGGCCCCAGTGCCGACAAAGCCGACAACAGCTTTTCTATCTGCCCAGGCTCACCCCCGCAATAGCTGAATATGCACGACTGCCTGCCCAACCGAAACGCCCGCTCACCCAGCTCCATGAATGTCTTTACTTCCTCTGCGATATACTCCGGACTGCGCCACTGCAGTGGGTTTTTCACCGGCTCAGTGCAAAACGAACATCCCACCAGCCGAGGGCAGCCCCGCCCCGTTTCAATCTCGATAACTCGATTCGCCCTGGCAGGAAGCTGCGCCACAATCCGCGCCCCTTTGATTGCCCACCGCTGCAACTGCTCGTATGATTCAAAGTCCAGGCCCTGCATCTCCGCGAAATCGCCGCTACGAGCCACCTCCGCCGGAGAACCCCCGCGAATCTGCGTCCCGCAGGCTACAACCGGCCCGGCAAGTATCTTCCGAAACTTGTAAGCCCGAAGCAGTCTTCTCACCTCCGACAACCCCGCCGGCAGGGCGCTGAGATACTTGCCCGGCGTCTGCACCCCTGCGATCACTATGAGCTGGTCGGTCTGTTTCAGTATCTGCTTTACACGCGCGACGCTGCGGGTGCGATTCAAAAGCTCAATCCGCGTCTTGCCCTTGGCCGGGTCGATTGCTGCAGGTCTTAAAACGCCCTTGTAAGCGGCCGCACGCACGTCGTCGATTGTCAGATAGACCGGCTCGTCCCTGTGCCGCCCCGCCACGTATCGCGGCCAGACACCAAAGAACGGCGGCACGCCGAGTCCCGCCGGCTCATCCGTGTAACAGTCAAGAATCGTCCGATTTCGCGCCATAGGTTGGTCATTCTGCCGCACTGGTCGAAGCTGGAACACCGCGGTCCCACAAAGATTATGCGCCACCGTCCGCACCAGCACAACACCAACGCAACTTGTGATGACCCGTTTCGCAAAAGGGCCTGGACGTAAACTGGGCAAAGGAGGTCAGTTGCGCCTTTTCAAGGTGCCTATTATTCTTACCGCTCGGTGAGGCTTCACCCACAGATCACCACGCCAAGCGGCTTTCGATACGCCGCATCAGCTCAGGCAAAACACCGCCCAATCGGTCTTATCGTTACTCGCGTTTACGAATGGCGAAAATTGTACCCCCAGTCAGCAGCAGGATCGTGGCAGGCTCAGGTACTACCATGATATTATCAACGTAGCGCCAGCCGTTGTCGTAGACGTTGATGCGGATCACCTCGACCATCCCCGGTTCGACGACCGGGTCTATAGCGTAAGTAGCGAGCGATACCCTTAGACTGGTTATCAGTGTATCGGTCTCCACAACGAGCCAGTCTGCCGCAAGCAGGTCCAGGTCGCTGTCATACCAGGCGTGTATTCTCCACCACTGGTTAACCGATACATCCGTCTTTCGAACACCTCTGGCTACAGTGCGCACCGCGTCCGTGACATGCACAAAAACATAGTCCTTATCCGTCGAGTGAGGCTCGGGGGCAGAAACTCCAAACCCGGCCAAGCCCCAAAGGTAAACGCTGACATCGAAGTTCCAGTCAGTGGCGAAGATTTCGAAGGAAGCCTCGAAATCATGCATCCATTCACCGAAGGGCGTCTCGATCTTATATGACATATACCAATCAGAAGCGCGAGCATAGTAGGCGCGATTACCGCTCCGAACAGGGTCGGGCTCCACCCGCGCCTGGCCGTTACTCGTCACTACGGTCCAAGTGGGATTATTGGTGAAGTCTCCGTCCTCAAAATCCTCATAGAAGAGTACCGCCCATACACTTGACACAGGCAATATCGCCAGGAAAAATGCAAACAACCACGAAACAAGATTTGACGCTCTGAACTCCATATCTGTCCTCAACGCCAAAATATACCTGAGGGGCTGGACCTGTCAAGCGCGTGCCCCAAAAAATATAAAAAAATGAGTTATTGCCAGGAACACAGGCGTCAGCACGATCGCCCTGCAGCTTGCCCGTGAGGTCCGTTTTTTTGAATATTCGCGTAGAATTACCGGTACGTTCTACAGGAGAGCAATATGGACGACGCGACAGCAATAAACGAATGCAGGGCAGGCCGAACGGCCGCTTTTGCGTACCTTGACCGATCTGCCTGCTCAAGCAACGCCGACACGTCGCCTTCCTGCGGCCGCGCCACGCCCGGACCCGCCGGCACACACTCAGTGATATGCTGACCTGAGCC
>CAYSBK010000010.1:0-34084 GCA_964429265.1 uncultured Pirellulales bacterium
GCTGATGCGGTTCATCCGGCGTGAATCGCTGAAGGCATCGTCGGAATTGGCGCGGCAGCGGGGCGTATTTGCGAACTTCAAGAAGTCGGTCTATGCCAAGCGTAACAGGCGCATCCGCAATGCGACGGTCAACACGGTCGCGCCGACCGGGACCATAAGTATCATAGCAGGTTGCTCAAGCGGCATAGAGCCGTTGTTTGCACTTAGCTTCGTGCGCAACGTCCTGGCGGGAGCGCGATTGTTCGAGACAAATCCATATTTCGAACAGGCCGCCAAGAAGCGTGGGCTTAACGTGGAGCAAATCCTGGCTCAGCTTGCCCGGTGTGGTTCGCTTCGGCAGGTAAAGGGCGTACCGGCCGAGATGAAGAGAACTTTTGTTACGGCGTTTGACGTATCGCCGCGACAGCATCTTCTGGTTCAGGCCGCCTTTCAGAAGTACACGGATAACGCGGTCTCCAAAACCATCAACCTGCCGGCCGATGCAGGCGTTGACGATGTCAGGCAAATATATCTTCAGGCCCACAAGCTCAGGTGCAAAGGCATCACGGTTTACCGCTACGGCAGCAGGCCCCAGCAGGTGCTGAGCTTCGATTATGCGGCGGTGCCTGCAGGCGGCGGCGGTGCGTTGTTTACCGTGGAGGCCGAATACTCGGGCGGCTGTGCGGCGGGGCGGTGCTGCTTCTAAGGGGGTGTTACCGGCACCTCAGGCGGCATCCGGCGAGTTTTCTGGAGAGTTCAAGCGCCAACATCCGATAAACCTCACAGTGTTTGTGCTGGAGGCTACGCGATGGCGAAGTGGGCGTTTTTGACGGTTGTGCTTTATATCTTGTTGGTGCTGGTGCTGTTTTTGCCTGCCCTGCACTGGGTGGTATTTCCATCCGGCGAAGGCGTTCCAGAGGTTTTCGAAGGGTACGGTGGCCCGGGTTGTGTGGCCGTGGCGATTGTGGTTGCGGCCCAGATGTGTCTTCTCCTGGTGCCGGTCAAATCGGCCGATGCAAGCTACCGGCCGCAGCGCAGCATCTGGGTGCCGGTTGCGGCCAGCGGCCTGGCAATGGGCGTCTTGCTTGTGGGGATAATAATATGCGTTGCCTCGGTTATCTGGGGTGACGACATTCCCGATGTGATCGGCTGGGTGAGTCTGGGCGGGCTGGGCGTAAGCTGGCTGGTATGGTCGATACTTTTCTACAGGTTATATCGCTTTTCAGAACCCCGGAGGCTGATAGACCGGCTGGCAGCGTGGATGATTCGCGGCAGTATACTGGAGCTTCTTGTAGCGGTGCCCAGCCACATCATCGTTCGGCGCAGGGGCGACTGCTGCACCCCTGCGGCGACCTTTCTGGGTATCAGCACCGGCGTGGTGGTGATGGCGCTGGCCTTCGGGCCGGGGTTGTTCTTTTTGTTCCGCCGGCGTTTCGAGGCGATGAAGCCCAGAAGCCGTCGCCGTTCCCCGGTCGAGGGTGATGGTTAATCGACCTGTTTGAATCTTGCTTTCGGGGCGCCGCAGACCGGGCACTTTTCAGGCGGCTCGTCGAGCACGGTGTTTCCGCACACACCACAAACAAAGACCCTGTGGCCGGCCATATCCTTTCCACTTCTGACCGCATCGAGGGCCTCAAGATACAGGCTGTAGTGGACCTGCTCGACGGCCATAGCGTTCTTGAAGGAAGTCAGCGCCGCGGCGGCCTGTTCGCTGCGAGCCTGGGCGATGTAGCCGGGGTACATCTGCTTGAACTCGAAGCTCTCTCCTTCGACTGCCTGCTGCAGGTTTTCGGCGGTGGACTTGACCGCACCCATCGCCCGCAGGTGGGCGTGTGCGTGGATGGTTTCGGCCTCGGCGGCCGCGCGGAAAAGCCGGGCCACCATAGGTAGCTGCTCGGCGTCGGCCTTTTCGGCAAATGCAAGGTACTTGCGATTGGCCTGGCTTTCGCCGGCAAATGCCGCCTGCAGGTTCTCGCTGGTCGCCATCGGTTAACCTCTTTCTACATTTGGTCGGTTGCTGGATTAGTGCCTGAAGTGGCGCTTTCCGGTAAAGGTCATCGCTATGCCGTGGCGGTCGGCGCAGGCGATGACTTCGTCGTCTTTGTTCGAGCCGCCCGGCTGAACGATGGCGGCGACCCCTGCCCTGGCAGCGTTTTCGATATTGTCGGGGAAGGGGAAGAATGCATCGGAGGCCATTACACAGCCGCGGCTGTCGTCGCCGGCGTGCTTGAAGGCGATAAGGCCCGACTCGACGCGGTTCATCTGCCCGGCCCCGACGCCTATTACCTTTCTGTTCTTCACGAGCACAATCGTGTTGCTCTTGGTATGCTTGGCTGTCAACCAGGCGATGCGCAGGTCTTCGAGCTGATCCGCAGTTGGTTTCTTCTTCGTCGGGTAGGTCAGTGCTTGTGGTTCCCAGCCGGCCAGGTCTCGCTGCTGCAGCAGCAGCCCGCCGACCACGCAGCGGACGTCATACTCGTTCCGGTCGATGTTGGTAGTGTCTATGGGGCCGGTCTGCATCAGCCTGACCCTGCTGCCCCAGCTTTTCAGCGTTCGAATAAGCTCGATGGCGTCTGGGTCGAAGCCCGGTGCGATGATAACTTCGGCGAAGAAGCCGGACGCGCCCCTGGTCTTTCCGAAGCGGCTGTATGATTCCATAATTGTTCGGGCAAGCTCGGCATCCACGGTTCGGTTCAGGGCGATTATGCCGCCGAACGCGCTGACGACGTCACCCTCGTAGGCCTTGCGGTAGGCCTCCTTGATGTCGTTGTCTATCGCGCAGCCGCAGGGGTTGAGGTGCTTGACGACTACGGCGGCGGGTTCTTCGAACTCCTTGACCAACTCAAAGGCCGCATTGGCGTCGAGCAGGTTGTTGAAGCTGATTTCCTTTCCACCGGGCAGCAGCTCGGCCTTGCCGACGGCGGTTTCCTTTGCGGCAGGCAGGCGGTAGTACGCGGCGCTCTGGTGTGGGTTTTCACCGTAACGCAAGTCGGCGGCTTTTATGAGCGCCAGGGATACTCGCGTGGGATAAGTCTCACCTGCACAGCTGCTGAGGTATTTCGAGATGGCCGCGTCATATGCGGCGGTCAAGGCAAAGGCCTGGCGGGCAAGCTCACTGCGGGTCTGCTGCGATATGCAGCCGTCCTTTTCTGCCATTTCCGCAAGGACCCTGTCGTACTGGGCGGGGTCTGTAACGACGGTGACGAAGCGGTGGTTCTTCGCGGCCGACCGCAGCATACTCGGTCCGCCGATGTCGATGTTCTCGATGGCCTCTTCGAACGTACAACCGGGTTTGGCGATGGTAGCCTCGAAGGGATAAAGATTAACGCAGACCAGGTCTATGGGTTCGATTTTGTGTTGGGCCAGGGCTTCGGCGTGGTCCTTCTTGTCGCGCAGAGCCAGAAGTGCGCCGTGTATTTTCGGGTGAAGGGTCTTGACCCGGCCGTCCATCATTTCGGGAAAACCCGTGACAGATTCGATGGGGGTAACGTCGATGCCTGCGTCAGCGAGCGTGCGGGCCGTGCCGCCGGTACTGATTATCTTTACCCCCATACCCTTGAGCTTGCGGGCGAACTCGACGACACCCTTCTTGTCCGAAACACTGATCAGGGCTGTGTTGATTTTTACGTCCATCTCAACTCCTTTTTACGATTTGGCGACTGAAGACTTCCGTTGAATCCGTTGAACAGCTACTCGAGCGGCACCAGGCAGAGAATTCGGCCCCGGTCATCCGCAACGTACAATCGTGAGTCGTTCGGATTGACAGCATAGACCCTCACGGGCGCGAAGTTCACCGAGCGCAGGCTCTTGCCGGTTTTCCGGTTCACGACAACCAGTTGAGCGGGTTTTTTCAGTACGTAACCGGCCTCGGCCGTTTCTGCAAGCACAGCGACAGCATTTTCGAGTTTCCACAACGCCGAGCCGGTCGTCTTGTCGATCGCGACTATGCCCTTGTCGTCGATAGGTTGATAGACGGCGTCGCGGCTTACCATAGGCCCTCTGCTGAGCAGTGCCGGGACCTGGCATCTCCATACGGGCCTGATGGGTCGGCGGGTGTCAAGCCTGTAAACGTAAGTGTCGGCACTGGCGGCAAACAGGACTTGTCCTTCTGCGGTTATCGGTTCGGTAACGCGGTCACCAGCCTTGAATTGCCACAACATCTGCGGCGCATCGGGTCTGATGACGATGATTTCGCCGACTGCCGTGGCGAAGGCCACCATATCCTGTTCGGCGGCGACGGCGGTGATTGCAGACCGGCTTGGGGCGGCGGCCTCAAACATCTTGACCCTGTCGGCGACACGGAAGGCACGGAGGCGGCCGTCCACTCCGGGCACGTAATAAAACGAATCGTTGCGGGCGGGCAGGCAGCTAACGCCGAACTCCATACCCTTGCTGAGCGTGGTAGCACCGCTGTTGGGGTCGAGCTCGATCAGCTCATTGCCCACCACTGAAAGCACACGGTCGCGGTAAAGGCTGAATCCAAGCACCACCAGCCCTGGTGCTGCGAATGACCTGCTGAATACGGTTTTGCCGGTTGTTCTGTCGAGTGAGAACAGATAATTGCGGTCGGTAAGTCCGTAAAGGCGGTCTTTCAGTACGATTAGCCTGTCAAGCTTTTCGCCTTTGACCAGGGGCAGGTCGCTGTGCCACACGATTCGCAAGCCGGCTTCCTTCAGCATCTCCGGCCAGAGCAACCGGTCGGGACCGGTCTGAGCAGCGGTCGTGGCTGCAAGGGAAACGGCGACAAGAAGAGACAGGGCCAGACCCGTGCAACGAGCCTTCCGCGTTACGGTGGATTTACTCGAACGGCAACCAGGCAAGTCAATCTTTTTCATCACCATCTCCGGCTCTATGGGTTGTCAGGGCATCTCCACATAATCTGCGAGGTCCACCTTATGTTCGGCTTCGAACTTTCGCATATGTTCGATTCTTTCGATGTCGTCTTTTATCCTGTTGGCCAGCTTGAATATGTACGGTTTGCCGGCGAGCCGATTGTTCAAGTCATCCAGCATCGGCTCCCAGCGGCCGCCGTAGAGTTGGGCCTTGAGGATAACAAGCATACGGTATTCATCACTAAGGTTGTTTACGAAGTCGGTGACCGCTTTGTCGGCGGTTCGGGCGCTGCGTTTACTGTGCCGGTCCGTTCTGGTCATCTGTAACCTGCGGCCCGTCCAACTTTGCCACCACTGGTTTCGGGACGGAAGCCGGTTTTGCCGGTTCCGTCGGCCGCAATGGTACCGGCAGCGGTGACAGATTTCAACACCTTTTCGAGATCGTCCGGTGCAGGCGGGTTATGGGCCGGGTTGGCGGTGCTTGGGGGCGGCTTCGGCGGCTTGCGCGAGGATCGCGGCTGCCGGAACATCCGGCATCTTCTCGGCGGCGGCCTTGAGGGCCTCGGCAGCATGGTCGAAGCGGCCAAGCTGGTAATAAACATATCCCAGCAGGAATTGCAGTTCGGGTGAACCGTATTCCTTAAAGAGGCGTTCCATTTCGCCGACGCGCATATCCACGGTGTCGCGATCCAGAAGCACAAAGCTGGCCGCAAGCTGCTTGAAGATACCAGGCTTCGTTCCTTCGGCGGTTTCGGATACAGCAAGGGCTTCGACGGCACGGGTAAGAAACAGGGCGCTGCCGATGTATTCACCGGCACCAAGCAAGGCGTGGCTCTTGCCTGCAAGGGCAAGTGGGTGGTCCTTTACGTAGGCGGACGCCAGGGTGTAGGCGTCAGCGGCCTTGTAGTATCTTCCCTGCTGGAGGTAGGTCCGCCCCGCCCGCAACTGTTGCTGGATGCCTTTCCGAACAAAGGCGTCGAAACCACCCGCCTCGCGGATCAACTGCTGGGCGCGGCGCTTGTCGGCCGGGACCTGATAACCGGCGGCGGCCTGGCCAGCGGCGGGCGTGATATTGGCGGCGGCACCGACGTCGGCTTTTTCATAGAGGGCCCGGTCGGTACCGGCTGGCGGAGGGGCTTCGACGATTGTGCCTGAAGCAGCAGTGGTTTGGGGTTGTTCTTGCAGCCGCCGCTGCATATAGCGCTCAAGAAGCTGGTCGAATTGGGCCTGGCCGGTGGGCTGTTGTATCGCAGGCGGCGGCGAGAGCTGTTCGGTGTCGCCGGGCTGCGGTCGGCCCGGCTGGGGCTGTGTAAGCTGCGGCTGGTGTTGTAACTGCCGGGTCGTATCGCGCGGCGTCGGGATGGTTGAATCGGCTTGCGGCTGTTGCCGCAAATCGCCGGTGATGTGCCCAGGGGCAATCAGCGGCGGTAACTGGCGCAACTGCTGGCGGCCGGCCGGTACCTTTGGGGCTGTTACGCGAAGCTGCTGAAGGTTCAGGCCGTTGCGGGGTTGGGTCGGCGACTGGGCGGCTTCGGCCTGCTGTGAGGTTGTGCGCGTTCGAAGCTCGGTGAGGATTTCAGTGAACCTCTTGTCGGGCATGGGAGCAACCAGGCCAATGCCGGAGGTCTGACGGCCGGTAGTTGTTTGCCGGGACAGGTAGAATCTTTCGAAGGACTCGGCCGTGCTGCCATAGAACGGCTGGGCCGACAGAACCTGCCGGCCGGTGTAGGGCCAGTTTGAGCCGGTGCGGTCGCTGAGTCGTTGGCTGGCCTGGCTCGTGGTGGGCCGTATCAGCCTTCCCCAGGCTGCGCTGGTGGCCGAGACGCTCCGGGAAGGCGAGTAAAAGGGCTGGATGCTGCCAGTGAAACCGAGGTTTTCGGAACCGGCCGAGTATCTCAGGAAGGAATCCAGTGCCGACGAGCCCAGGCCGGCCCGGAAATAGGTGGACGAGCGATAGGGCACGATACCTCGAAAGTGCTTACCACCGGTTACATTGCCGGTCACGATGAGGTTGCCGGCAGCCGAGGAAGTACCCGTAACAGCGGCGTTACCGGTGCTGACGCTGCTGGGTGGAACGGTCGGCGGGCCGGCCGGGTTGTATAGGTTCTGGCCGGCGGCACCGGCGCAAAGGCACCAGATTACCGAGATTGTGAGCAGAACTCGCGCTTCCATAGTACTTTCTACCTGCTCCGGCCAGATCGGGTTCACCGCTTTGCGGCGGCAAACGGTAATCAGCCGAAATCACCCGGCCGAAGACCGCTTAGGCCCTGTCGCGGTTATATTTCGGCTTTTGTGCCCACCCCAGTTTAGTAGCAAGGGTGTCCCATTGAGTGCGAAGGGGGTTGTTCACAACAAGGAACTTGCCGGCGTGGCGTTCGATGTGAACGGTCTGGCCGGTCGAGAGGCCGCAGCAGTGCTGGCCGTCCACCGAGACGGTGGTCCCCTCGTTGAGCCTTACACCGCGAACCTCGACCCGGCGAGCGGCGTCGATGACAATCGGCCTGAAGCTCAGGGAATGCGGGCAGATTGCGGTGATGACCATCGCCTCGAGGTTGCCCGAGACTATCGGACCACCGGCCGAAAGATTATAGGCCGTCGAGCCGGTTGGGGTGCAGACGATGAGACCGTCGCTGACACAGCTTACGGGGGCCTGGCCGGCAACGCATATCTGCAGCTCGATCATCCGGAAGGGCGGTCCCGCCGTGATGAAAACGTCATTTATGGCCGCCGATGAGAACTGCTGCTGTCGGCCTCGGACGACGCTGCACTTGAGCATCATTCTTTCTTCTATGACCGCCCGGCCGGCTGCTATGGTGGGCAGGTATTGTTGCAGTTCGGCGAGACTGAACTCGGCCAGGAAGCCGAGCTTGCCGAGGTTGACGCCGATGACGGGCACGTTGGAGTCGCTTAGCTGGCGGGCGGCAGCGATTATCGAGCCGTCGCCGCCGAAGACGACGGCATAATCGGCGTCTTGCAGCACGTCGGCAGTGCACTGGTCGATGCCGCAGGTGGCTATGGTTTGGACCTTGCCGCGGCAGTAGTCGGCAAACTGCTCCACGGCGGTCTTGACGTCGCCCTTGCTTGGGTCTGCGAAAATCACAACCTTGGGCAAATCACCACTAGTCACAAGTGAGGCTCCGGAGCGGCCTATTCGGCAACGGCGGCCGCGTTTGCAGCATCGGCTTTACTGAACGATACCCAACTCTTTGTGTTTTGTCAGGACTGCCTGGGCCAGGGCGTCGAGCCGGGCAAAATCGTCGCTGTCAGGATAACCCTTTGCGATGACCGGTTCAAGTACTTCGACCTTGAGGTTTGAAATAAGGGCCTTGAGTTGGTCGACCATCTTGCCGGCCCAGCCGTAAGAGCCGACCACTGCGGCGAATCGTGTTTTCGGCCGAAGGGCGTTTGCCAGCATCGCAGCATAGCCTACCGCCGGGTGGGGGCCGGTCAGGACGGTGGGGCTTGCCAGAACGATTGTAGCTGCATCGACCAGCGAGACCGCCAGTTCGCCTATGTCGGCGCCGGTGAGGTTGAACCTTCTTACAGTGATGTTGCGGTCGATAAGTGCGTCGACCAGGTGCTCGACCATCGCCCTGGTGCTGTCGTGCATGGAGACGTAGGCGACGACGACCTCGTTGGCGACCCTTTCGCTGGTCCAGTCCTTGTAGGCGTCGACGATGAACCCGGGATCGTCATAAACCGGCCCGTGGCTGGGGGCGATCATTTTTATGTCGAAGTCCGCCAGTTTTTGGAGGTTCTTTCTTATGGTGGTTCTGAAAGGCATCATTATCTCGGCGTAATATCTCTTGGCGGCCTCGTAGACGCGGGGCCGGTCGTCGACGAAGAGGCTGCTGGTCGCCAGGTGCGAGCCGAAAAAATCGCAGCTAAACAGTATCGAATCTTCCTTCAGGTAGGTTGCGAAGGTCTCAGGCCAGTGCACCCAGGGCACGTAAATGAATCGCAGGCTCTTGTCGCCGAGCGATATTTCCTGGCCGTCATCGACGATTACGAACCTGTCGGCGTCGAGGTGAAGCAGGTGGATAAGCATATCCTGGCACTTTGGGTTGGCGACGACCTTTGCGCCGGGATAAAGCGACAAGATGTCCGGCAGCGAACCAGAGTGGTCCTGCT
Source organism: uncultured Pirellulales bacterium (assembly GCA_964429265.1). GTDB lineage: Bacteria > Planctomycetota > Phycisphaerae > Sedimentisphaerales > Anaerobacaceae > CAYSBK01. Next base: position 8,943 of record CAYSBK010000010.1, read on the forward strand.
CGCCGTGATGCGCGACAACGTAATCGAGCCGATCGATTCCGAGCTTGAGAAGGTTGTCAATCAGAACCACCGACTTGGTCGGGTCGACGGTGTCGAGCAGGGCGATTTTTTCGCTGCCCTTGACCAGGTATGCATTGTAGCTGGTGCCGTCGGGCAGGGGGATAAGCTCGTCGAAGAGCCTTCTGTCCCAGTCGATTGCGCCGACGCCAAAGATATTGGGCCTGAGTTGCTTCATAGCCTGTTCTCCGAAAGAGCAACTGCGGGTTTTTCGTTCCGGTACTGCGGCGGCTGCGGCCGGTCCGATTGTTCACAACAGCGCTTTTGCCGCGTTGAGCGCTGCGTCGTAGTCCGGTTCGCTTGTCAGCTCGCCGACAAGTTCTTTGTAACGAATGACGCCATCCTTGTCTACGACGAACACCGCCCTGGCCAGAAGTCGCAGTTCCTCGATCAGCACCCCCCAGGCGCTTCCGAAGGCAGCGTTGCGGTAGTCGGACAGCGTCTGGACGTTGTCGATGCCGGCCGAGCCGCACCATCGCTTCTGGGCGAAAGGCAGGTCCATACTTATTGTCAGCACCACCACGTCGTCACCGAGACCCGCCGCGGCCTCATTGAACCGCCGGGTCATCGTATCGCAGACCGGCGTATCCAGCGAAGGAACGCTGCAGATGATGCAGACCTTCCCGCGGAACGACGACAACTTGACCGCGGACAGGTCGTTGGCGACCAGCTCACAGTCCGGCGCCGTGACGGGCGGCTTCAGCTGCGGGCCCAGCAGCGTCAGCGGGCTGCCTTTCATCGTTATCAAACCTTTGTGCTGTTCCATTGGTTCTTCCTTACAGCCTGATACCACGGCGGTACCAAGCATCGCCACCGTTACGACTCGGCGGATGCCGTGGCATACCCGTTTGGTCGAAAGCAACCCTCCGCGCATACGCGCAGCCTCAGTAATTGGCGGCTTCGATTTCGTAGTACTCTTTCGGATGCGCACAGGCGGGACACACCTCGGGCGGCTCGGTGCCCTCGTGGACATAGCCGCAGTTGCGGCAGACCCACCTTACAGGTTTTTCACGCTTGAAGACGGTGCCGGTCTCGATATTTCCGGCCAACACAAGATATCTTTGCTCGTGTCGTTTCTCGGCCACGGCTATCTTTCGGAAGACCGCGGCTATCTCCGTGAAGCCTTCCTTCTCGGCGATTTCGGCAAAGCCGGGGTACATCTCGGTGTTCTCATAGTGTTCGCCGGCTGCCGCGGCCTTTAAGTTCTCCAGGGTGGTGCCGATGACGCCGGCGGGGTACGAGGCCTGAATCTCGACATTGCCGCCTTCGAGAAACTTAAACTCGCGCTCGGCATGCTCCTTTTCCTGGTTTGCCGTTTCCTCGAAAATCGCCGCTATCTGGCGGTAGCCTTCCTTGCGTGCCTTGCTGGCAAAGTATGTGTAGCGATTTCTGGCCTGGGATTCGCCGGCGAATACCGCCAGCAGATTCTTTTCGGTTTGCGTACCCCTTAAGCTCATCTTCGACCTCCATTTTGAACTGCTCGTATCGCTGATGGTTATTTTTTCCTGCTGCGGGACTGTTTCTTCCTGCAGTCCCGGCATATACCTTCCAGGTAAACGGTCTTTCTCAGTACGACGTGCCCACGGAGGATGTTTGCTGGTACGTCGATATTGTCGAACGGGGCGTGGTGAAAATCGATAATTTTTCTGCATTTTACGCACCGGAAATGCTGGTGCGTCTCAATTCTACCGTCGAATCGGCGGCTGTCGCCGGTGCCTTCGACGATTGTGGCGGCTCCTATTTCGGCAAGGGTCAGAAGTGTGCGATTGACCGTATCGAGCGAAATACCCGGCAATCGCTTCCTGAGTTTTTCGTAGAGCATATCGGCGGAAGGGTGGGTATTACATTCCACCAGCGCGGCGTAAACGGCGACCCGCTGCGGTGTGGCCTTCAGCCCGGCCTCGGCGCAGAGTGCTCTGAAGGCGTTGATTTTGTTGTCCAGCTCGCGGCTTCGACCGCCCGCCATACAAACCTCTCTCTAAAACAACATCCTGTAATTCAGCAATTATATCGCCCGATCCGGTTGCGGGAAGAAAATTTCCCGGCGAAATCGCTTGATTTTCCCGCCTGCCGGAAGTAAGACCGGGCCGCCCTCCTCCGAACGGCCCGATCACCAGTAAAAACCAAGTCAGTCCGGCCCGCCTGTGTCAGGCTCAGCCGGTTCCGGTTCACACCCCAGCCGGTCCCATAGCTATCCGTATCACTACGATATCGTAGTTGCTACTATTTGTCAAGGCCCCTGCGCATTTTTCAGTAGTTTTTTTCACGCCGCAGGCGCAACCGCTGCGTCATCTTCGGCTTTCTCGGCTCTTTCGTTTCTTCGCCGGTTTGCCGGCACGATGTGTGCACAGGGACCTGCACTGCCGCGGCGCGTCTTCACTTGGTTGAGGGCAGGCTCGGAGCGGGTATTTTACATACGCCCCGCCATCCTGACACCAGCACAGGGAAGCGAAGGCCAGGCCGTAGTGGAGCAGGACTCGGCAACAAGGCTACTTGGCCACCGCGAAAACAGAAATCCCAGGACGTCCGCAAAGCAGCCTTTGAAAGTTGACAGCAGCACAGGCGCCAGGTAGAGTATACGCGGCGATTCCGACGAAGACCGACGGCAACCGTGGTTCAGCCAGGAGACCGTGTATGGACGTATCTATTTTCAAGGCGTACGACATCAGGGGCGTTTATCCCGACCAGCTTGACGAGGAGGCGGCTTGGAAGATCGGGTATGCGGCGGCAAGGTTTCTGCCGTCTCTTCTGCGCGGCTACCAGCGAGGCCAGCCCAACGCCCGGTCGCTCTGCGTCGGGCGGGATATACGAACGCACAGCCAGACCTTGGCCGATGCCCTTATCGACGGGATAACATCCGCCGGTATCGATGTCATAGACATAGGACTTATCGATACGCCGCAGATGTATTTTGCAGTGAACCATTTTGGCACCTGCGGCGGTATTGCTGTTACCGCCAGCCACAATCCCGCCAAGTACAACGGGTTCAAGGTATCGGGACTTGAAGCCAGGCCCGTGGGCCGCGACACCGGACTCAAAGATATCGAGCACATCGCCGTATCGCTTGTGCACACAAAGGGAAAGGCCACCGGCTCCGTGCGGCGGCAGGACCTGACAGCCCAGTACCGCCAGTACGTGCTGAAGTTTCTCAAGCCAAACATTCGTGAATTGAAGATCGCGATAGATGCTTCAAATGGGATGGCCGGCAAGATGGTACCGGCTATTTTCGAAGACGTGCCGATACAGATAACAGCCATCAATTTCCGCCACGACGGCAGATTCAGGCACGAACCCAATCCGCTGGTTGAAAAAAACCTCTCGCAGGTAAAATCGGCCGTCAAGAGGCGAAAGTGCGATTTCGGCGTCTGTTTCGACGGCGATGCGGACCGGCTGATGCTTGTCGATGAAAAGGGCCAGACGGTAGGGTGTGACCTGATGACGGCGTTGATGGCGAGGTACTTCCTGTCGGAGGAACCAGGCTCGACCATCGTCTACGACCTGCGCAGCAGCAGGGTCGTCGCCGAGGAGATAATAAAATACGGCGGCACACCCCGCAGGGAGCGGGTGGGACACGCCTTTATGAAGAAGGCCCTGCGGGACTCACACGGCATATTCGGAGGTGAACTTTCGGGCCACTTCTATTACCGCGACAATTACTACGCCGATTCCGGTATGATCACGCTTGTGCACCTGGTGAACATCGCCAGCGAAACGAACCGGCCGCTGAGCGAACTGATCAAACCCCTGCGCAGGTACTACGCCAGCGGGGAGCTGAACTTCGAGGTCGAAGACAAGCAAGCCGTGATGGAGGAGCTTGCCAAAAGTTACAGCGACGCTCAAATCGACTGGCTGGACGGGGTTACGGTAAGTTACAAGCAGTGGTGGTTCAACTGCCGACCCAGCAATACCGAGCCGTTGCTCAGGCTCAACCTCGAGGCCAAGACGAAGGAGATGCTCAAGGAGAAGCTCGCCGAACTGAAGAAGATACTAGGTAAACCTGTTTAGCAGCTTCAATATTTTGCGAAGCCCAAGATGGAAATACACACAAGAACGTTCGAAACCACCGCAGGGCCTGTGGAAGGCATCCAGGCCAAGTGGCCGGGATTCAACATCCTGCTGGCCGCGGGCACAAAGGGTTTTTTGGCCTGTCCGGCGATCGACGTCGATGCCTGCCAGGGCTACAACGTCGCGGCCGCTATCGTCGAGAGCACGCCTGAGAACCCTATCGGAACACTGGAGCGATTCGCCGACCGCAAGATCACCAAGGCCAACGGTAAGGCAAAGGCACTCGGGCTGAAAGAGGGCATGATTGCCGCCGACGCATTGGCCTTGATAGCTTAAACCGCGGTGCCGGCATCGCGAGAGGCGGGTTTGAGGCACTTTTCTTTCGGGCTGCCCTTGCGGCGAATGAAAAGGTACAACACGATCGCCGCCACAAAGAAAAGCACACAGCCGAGCTTGATATATTCCTGCAGCACTGCCATGTTGTTGTACCCGATATGCCGTGCGGCAATGTTCCACAACCACAGCTTTCGGCTGGGCCACAGCGGCCATACATCATAGTGATATAACCCGTCAACCAACACGTGCAGCCACACCCCCAGCACGCCCGACACCAGCATTTTCGGAACCGTTGTCTGGTAGGATAGACCCAGCAACGGCATCGCCCAGCTGAACAGACGTCGCAACGGTATTGCCGCCAGCCCCCACACCGCGCCAACCGCTGCTCCTATGAGCAAAGTATGTGCGTAGCGATGCACCCTGAAATTGGCAAAGCACAGGACCTCTATATCAACGACGACGTTCGCCAGCACGAAAACCGGCACGTCGAGCCATCTGCGAAAAACCAGCCCAAGAAAACCACTCGGCCCAAAATGATACGGCGTAACAGGCATATTCACTGTTCGGCAGGGCGCTGCCCTTGTGCTGAAACCTCCCACTGCGGCCTATCCGGAAAAGCATCAAGGGTCCTTCCCCCTTCTCGCGGAGAAAATTAGTCGATCGCCAGGCTCAGTAACATTTATTTCTGTCCCAAGTAGCTGTGCGGCATCAGGTAGTTCCTGACGTAATCGGTTATTGCCTCTTCCAGTGTCGAGGTGGGTTTTTCATAGCCGGCGTTGCGCAGCTTGGCGACATCCGCCTGCGTGTAATACTGGTACTGGCGGCGGAGGTTTTCGGGCATTTCTATGTACCGGATGTTCGGCTTTTTGCCCATTGCGGCAAACACGGCCTTTACCATATCATTCCACGTGCGGGCCTTGCCGGTGCCGATGTTATAAAGTCCCGCAACTTTCGGGTTGTCGAGAAAGAACAGCGTCATCTCGACGGCGTCTTTTACGTAGAGAAAATCCCGCATATATTCGCCGTGGCCGTACCGCGGATTTTCGGACTTGAAAAGGCTGATGCTGCCCCTTTCGTTTATCTGTTCGAATGCCTTCAGCACAAAGCTTCGCATCTGGCCCTTGTGATACTCGTTCGGGCCGAAGACGTTGAAATATTTCAGGCCCACGATTTTCTTCAACAGTCCCGTTCTCCGCGCCCAAAGGTCGAAAAGCTGCTTGGAGTAGCCGTACATATTGAGTGGCCGGAGCACCTCTATCTTGTTTTGTTCGTCGCTAAAGCCCGCCGACCCGTCGCCGTACGTCGCCGCGCTGGACGCATAAATGAACCTGACGTTTTTGGCAACCGCCCACTGGGCCAGCAGCTTCGTGTATTCGTAGTTATTCTTTATCAGGTGGGACGCATTTGTCTCGGTGGTGTCGCTGCAGGCGCCCATATGCAAAACCGCTTCGACGCCGGAGGGGAGTTTGTCCTCGAGCACCATTTCGAGAAAGTCGTCCTTTTCCACGTAGTCGGCAAAGGACAGGTTCCGCAGGTTTTTCCATTTCTCGTCGCAGCCGAGTTGGTCCACGACCAGGATGTCACTGACGCCCCTGCAGTTGAGTCCCCATACCAGTGCGGAACCGATAAAACCCGCTCCGCCGGTTACGACAATCATTTTTGCGCTCCCGAAAATCCTGCCGGTTCCGATTTGCAGTTCGCCGGAGCCGGTTGGTTTGACCATTCACTGCAGACGATGCCGGATGCCCTGAGGGCGTTTTTCGGCCCACATCATAAGGTTTCTGCGGCGGGATTCAAGCGCGTGGTTTGCGGTTGATTGCCCACGTGGTCTGCACGGGGCGGTTTACCAGGTGATGATTCGCAAATCATATCTTTGTTGTGCTGAAGAGGCCGAACTCTGCATAAAATAGTGGTTCGGGCACGTCCTGACGGTGATTGGTCCGTGTCAACTGAAACGTAAAGAAAGGAGCTTGTTATGGACGGCAAATCGAGGGTTTTGATTGGTCTGGTTGCAGCATTGCTGGGCTTGGGGGCCTGTTTTTCGGCAGCGGGCTTGGCCGCTGAGGCGAAAAACCCCGGCCTTATAGGTATTCAGTACGGCTCGGAGGATTTTGAAGATGCTGAGCAGCTTGTCAGGCTGGATGGTCTCGACCAGCAGTGGGGCCAGGCCGACGGCTTCGGCAAGCAATGGGCCGCCAAATGGCAGGGTTTCATCATCGCCCCGGTCACGGGACAGGTCGAGTTCATCCTCCAGACAGACCAGGAGGCCGAGTTGCGAATAGCCGATCAACTGGTCGTTGAGTCAAAGCGCGGCTCAAGAAGCGCAACTATGACAATGACCAAAGGCAAGCAGTATCCGGTCGTTTTGACCTACGTCAAAGAAGGTTCGCAATACGATTGCTACCTGAAGGTCCAGTGGAGCTGGGCGGGGCAGCAGCCGACCGTCATCTCTGCCGATAACCTTGCGTACGCGGCGCAGGCGGCTTCCGAACTGGAAAGGGTGGTCAGGGCTGCAGAGGACGAAGATGAGGAAAGCGACTCGCCTACGGATATGGAAGAAGATAATGACGATGACGACCACTACGAGGCGATGGGGCTTGCACCGGGTGTGCGACTGCCGGATAGTGATGTGGTCACTTTGTGGCTGTTCGACGAAACGGACTATCCCCACACCACGATTACCGACGCCAGCGAGTACGCCGGGGCGGATTTGTGCCTTATGGACGGCGGACACCTGGTCAAGGGAAAGTTCGGCAACGCCCTGCAGGTAACCGGCTCGGATTACGCGGTGTCCTATGCCGGTTTCATCGGCAAATTGCCCGAGCAGGAACTGCGTGAACGCGACGGCACACCCAGCGGCCTCTGGGGTCCGACCGAAGGGCCGGAAGCCCTGCTTAACGCTCTTGCCCGGCAGTCCTGGACAGTCGAGTTCTGGCTGAACCTTCCCTCGGCTCCAACCGCCGTAACAATCATTGATATGGGCCAGGCGTACGACCCGGGTCTGTCGCTGCGGTTTGACGCAAAGGGCTTCGAACTGGCCGACCATTACGCCGGCATCAAGGCAACCTGCGCGATAACACTGTCCATCGGCAAGTGGCATCACCTGGCCTTCACCTGTGACGGCCGAACCGTAACCTGCTTTGTTGACGGCGTCCAAAAGGCCACCGCTGCGGTTTCGTCAATACCACGTCAACCCCTGCCGGACCTGCAAAAACCGGAGAATCGCGAGCACGAAGACAGGGGCTTCAAGGGTATGACCGCCGAGCAACGCCGACGCAACAGGTTCAACGTCGCATTGGGAATGGACCGGCACGGCCGACGTTCCGCAAAGTGCATGATTGACGAGATGCGAATCTCCAGGGTTGTTCAGTACAAGGGCAGGTTCAAGCCGCACAGCTTTTCACGGAATTATGGTCCCAACGCCCGCCGGCCTTCCGTGGCCAACGGGCCGGCATTGCTGTTCGACCCGCGCCCGGTTTCCATTCCGCTTGATTTCGGCTCCAGGAAGTACGTCTTCATCGACGATGCGATTCTCGAAACGAAGACGAACGCCGTGATAACTATGAATCATCCATACGACAAACAACCGATTGTCACCGATTTCAAAATACGCAAATCGGCCTGGAGACCGAGCGTCTTCGACGTGGACGGCCAGATATTTATGCCCATACCCGAAGGCTACGGCTCCGAAGAGGGATACACCTTTTTGGCGGTATCGTCGGACGGACTTCACTTCACAATGAAGGGAAGAATAATTCCGGATACGTCTTTCTACGGCGCGTTCTTCAAGGACCTCAATCCGGCCGTCCCTGCCTCGGAAAAGTACAAGGTCAACGCATTCGTTGCCAATCGCGGTATGTATTTCTACGTTTCCGGCGACGGAATAAACTGGCGCAGAAACGAGACGATTCAGCTTCCGCTTCGCAGCGGCGGCGAAGGCGAATGCTTCTGGGACGACCAGAGAGGCAGGTACGCAAGCTACATCAAGCGCGACAGCAGCTTCGACGACCCGGAATGCACCGACGTGGACGGACGCGTCGCCGTCGGATTCTGGACCAACCAGTGCCTGAAGCCCTGGCCCTTCCATCACCTGCGGACACCTTACTTCGAGGGATACCCATTTCCATCCGTCACCTGCGAAGGACCGATTTCATTTGATATAACCGAGGCGGGAGAGGTCTACAGGACACGCGCGATCAAGTACCCCTGGGCGCCGGACGTGTACCTGGCCTTCATCTGGCGGTACCCCGGCAATGACGGACCACGGCACATCGACCTGGGGGTAAGCCGCAACGGACAGGACTGGTCGTTCTTCGGCACCAACTGGTACATCCCACCCGGTTCCGGCGAGGAAGAACTTGCCATCTACGGACTGATCCGCCGGGGCAACGAGATATGGCAGTACGTCGACGAAGGCGGCGCACACGGTGGTGACGCAGAAAGAACGTACTACCGGTACAAGCAGCGGCTTGACGGTTTTGTCTCGCTGGACGCCGGCGATGAAATCGCAACCGCGACGACTTTGCCGTTGAAGTTCCGAGGCGACAGGCTTACCTTGAATACCAAGGCGTCCGGCTGGGTCAAGGTGGCCGTAGCGGACGAAAACGGAAAGCCGATTCACGGATTTGGTTTTGACGACTGCAACCCGATCAAAGGTGATTTCATCGACAGGACGGTCACCTGGAAATCCGGCCGTACGCTCGGCGCCCTCCGGGGCAAAACCGTTCGGCTGAAATTCCAGATGCAGAACGCGAAATTGTTCGCGCTGCAGTTCACTGATTGATTGTTCCAGATCACCAAGGAGAGACGTTATGCGGGGCATAGTGCTCTTATCGTTGCTGGCGACTTTATTGGCTTACTCGACAACTTTTGCTTCGCAAAAGATCAACCTCGCAGATGCCGAAATCTACCCATTGAATCCGACGAGCAAGATACAGGCCAACGCCGCCGATATGCTGGCCGACGAAATCGAAAAACGAACCAGGATAAGACTGCACATCGCCACGAAAATGCCCCGCCGCGACAAAGCGGTGATTATGCTCGGAACTGCCGCCGAGCTCGCTGCGAAGTCGTATCGGCCGCCGGCCGGCCTTGACGTCCCGGCCGCTGCCGATGCCTATGCGGTCTGGATCGACAAATCAACAAGAACCGCGCCCATAATCTGCACAGCCGGCCACGACCAAAGGGGAACGTTGTATGCAGTCGGCAGGCTGCTTCGCCTGCTGGATATGAGCAGGGACCGGCTTGAACTTGACGCTACCGTAAAACTGGCAACGGCGCCGAGGTACACCCTCCGCGGTCACCAGTTGGGTTACAGGGCCAAGACCAACTCCTACGACGGCTGGACGATAGATATGTGGCGCCAGTACTATCGGGATATGGTCGTTTTCGGTATGAATGCTCTGGAACTGGTCCCGCCGCGCACCGATGACGCACTCGACAGCCCGCATTTTCCCAAGCCCCCGATGGAGATGATGGTCGCAATGTCGCAACTGGCCGACGACTACGGGCTTGACGTGTGGATATGGTACCCGGCGATCGACGAAAACTACGATGATCCACAGGTATTCGAGAATGCTTTGAAAGAGCGGGAAGCTATCTTCAAGAGACTGCCTCGCATAGACGCCGTTTTCGTTCCCGGCGGGGACCCCGGCGAAATTCATCCGAGACATTCCTTTCCACTGATGAAGCGGATGAAGGAAATCCTCAATCGCTATCATCCAAACGCAACCATATGGAGTTCGGTCCAGAACTACGACGACGAAGACAAGACGATGGGCTGGACGAAGGACTTTTGCGACAGGCTCAAGCTTGGCCAGGGCGACTGGCTCGCCGGCGTGGTATTTGGACCGGCTACCGAGATAAGCCTGCCCGAACTGAGGAAAATGGTACCGCCAAGGTTTCCCATTAGGCGATATCCCGATATAACGCACTCGAAGAACTGCCAGTACGGCATGGATGATGAGCCGGGCGGCTGGGATGATGCGTACGCAAGCACGCTCGGCCGCGAGCCTATCAACCCCCGTCCCCGCGCATACGCCAGGATATTTAGACAGTTACAGCAATACGCCATAGGCTTTATCAGCTACAGCGAGGGCTGCAACGACGACGTCAACAAAATTATCTGGAGCTGCCTGGGCTGGGACCCCGACACCACGGTCGACGACATCCTCAGACAGTACAGTCGCTATTTCATAAGCCGGCGGTACGAGCAGAAGTTCGCCCGGGGCCTGTTGGCTTTGGAGAGGAACTGGCAGGGGCCCCTGAAGGATAATGACGGCGTGTACGAGACACTTGAGCTTTTCCAGCAGATGGAAAGAGATGCCACGCCCCAGGAGCTTTTGAACTGGCGCTTCCAGCAGGGTCTGTACCGTGCATATTACGACGCTTACATCAAGGCCAGGCTGGATTACGAAACGGCCCTCGAAAAGCAGGCAATTGAGCTTCTCGGAAAGGCCAAACAGCTCGGTTCGCTGGAGGCGATGAACCAGGCCGAAGCGATTCTCGACAAGGCCGTGAGCCAGCCGGTAAAACAGCAGTGGCGGGCAAGGGTTTTCGAACTGGCCGAGGCCCTGTTCCAGAGCATCCGGATGCAGCTCAGCGTGCCGAAGTACTACGCAAAGGAGGTCAGCAGGGGGGCGAATCTCGACCAGATCGACGTGCCCCTGAATCGCAGCAGCCGGTTGAAAGCCGCGTTCAACGACATCCGCAGGCTCGATTCCGAACGGCAAAGGCTTGCACGGCTCGAGAAAATCGCAGCGGGGCGATACTGACAGGCCCTGCGTAGTTCTCAACGAGACCGGCAGCACCGGCTCGAAACCGACCAGCCTCGACGCAGCCCGAAGTCCCTGTCGGGTGCTCATTTGAACGGATTGAACGCCTACGGTGCGTTTTTTGACGAAAAAACTCGCCTGGGAGATACTTCGTTGCCCCCCGTAGCCGCACCGGTCGGCCAGAGCCTGCCTTAGGTTTTGCTGCGAAATGCCCCATTTGTAGTTCTCGCCCGGATTTTTTTGCATTTTTTCAAAAAATTGAGTGTAACGAAATTGCCCTTATGGCGTCTATCTTACTGAATGGGCAACAGTGCATGGTCGGGCGAGAACACACTGCGAACCTGGTTGAGCTGGCCCGGCAGGGCCGGCAGGACGCCAAGGACCGGCTGGCCCGCGAGGCGGCAGTGCGGCTGCGCGCCTACATTTACCGCGTGACGCTGGACCACGAGGTGGCTGAGGACCTCGCACAGGAGTCTATGCTGGAAATGTTGCGGTCGCTTACAAGCCTTACCAACGTTGAGCACTTCTGGTCGTGGGTGTACGGGATCACCCACCGTAAGATTCAGCAGTACTATCGGGACCGACAGCGCAAGGCGGCGATCTCAGCGTCGGTGTTTTACAAGGATTTCCTGGCCCACCACCCCGACCCACGTTCCGATGACGGGCTGCGGCGGCTGCTCCGCGAAGAGCTGTCAAGGACGGTTATGACTGCAATGAAGCAGCTCAAGCAGGAGTATCGGGCGGTTCTTTCGCTTCGCTGTTACGACCGGCTGTCTTACGAGGACATCGCGGTCGCATTGGACTGCAGCAAACTCACGGCCAGGGTGCTCTTCTACCGCGCCAAGCAGGCCCTGAAACGTCAGTTGATGCGCCAGGGCGTGAGTGGCAGCCTGCTGACTATGTGCCTGGGTATGTTCGGAAAATTGACCGCCCCGCCGGAGGCCGAACACGTGGCCGTCACGGCCGCATCCACCAAGGCAGGACTTACAGCCGCGGTAGTTTCGACGGCCGGCTCAAAAGCCGGCATAGCAACCATCACCGCCGCAGTTGCCCTGCTGGCGACATTCAAGGGCTATCGGCTCGTTTCTTCGGGTACGCCTCTGCCGAAACGCGAACAGGTCCGCAGCATCCACTACATCCAGCAGTCCCGCAGTGCTGCGGCCGGCCGTCTCAGCAGTCTCAGCAAGGGCGCATACGAGCAGTGGTACTATTTTCCGGAAGGTGTCGATGGGCCGATGTTTACCCGGATGCAGCGATGGGACCCGCTGATGACTCGAAAACTCTGCTCGTGGCTGCAGAACGATCAGGCCAACTATTACTACCACGCAGGCGAGGGCAAGGTGTACGTCAATAACTACCGGTTGTGGCTGAGCAGCCTGCGAGTTCGTCGGCTGCCGACTGACAAACCCGAACTGACACGCTTTCTTTCGGAGGTCGAGGGAGACCTCAGGGGTGTGCAATACAGGCGCGACAGGCGCAGCGGGTTGCTCGTTGAGGCGGTTGACCGGCGTTTTGTGGACGCACCCAATTTCAAGACAACCTACGAGTATAACAACCTGCAGGGACAGAAGTTCCAGTTCAGTTGGGACGGTTCGGTGCCCGTGGTGGACCTGCGAGACAAAATGCATAAACGCGGTTGGACTTATTTCCGGATAAAGGGTCACCTCAATGGGCACCGGCTGAGCGGCAGGGGGCGAATACCTTTTGTGTACAGTTCGTTCGGGAAGTACCCGCCGTGGCTGGTTCTGAAGGTGGGCGACGAACTTGAGATAATCGACTGCAATCTTGCGGCGGTAGCTCGCAGAGCAGGGCGGGTCATCCGCCGATACAAGCCCGGCAGCTTTTTCAAGGGCCTGGCAAGGCCGTGGATGGGTCTGCATACCGTCGATATTGTTCGGCGGGATGCGGCCGAGCAGCAGGTGTGGTTCGATACCAGCATCACCGCAGACCAAGGGCGTGTCATTGTCACACTGCTGGACAATAACGAGTACCCGAACTGCTATCTAACGCACCTGATAAACCTGGAGAAAGACGTGGTCGAAGAAATAAGGTTCAAACAGGCCAATCGCAATCGTGGCTTGGTGGAGTTTGAGTACCTCGAGGATATCAGCAATGCCGGTCAAGAGTTCGTCGAGCCGGCCCTGACAGGGAACGCCGGCTCTGGGACGCAACAGCAGGGCGGCATCAAGTGGCTTTTTGACCTCGCCACTGGCCGATTCCAGTAGCACCGCAGGCCCCAGCCGTTGCGAGGCACCTGCGCAGGTGCGATTTACCGGCGGCCAGCCGGTTACGACCACGTGAATACGCCTGGCCGGTCGAGGCAGGCCGGCCAACGCATCGCCCCCGGTGTTACCCTAAGCCCGCCGAGACAACCGGGGGCGCCTTTGTTTGCTGATGGTGGTGAATTGGCTGGACGGGCTGGCGCTCGGCGTGAATGCCTTAGCCGACTCATTGGAACAGTCACCCCGGCCTCAAAGGAATGACCGATGGCTCGTACGCTGTTATGGGTAATTGGTCTGCCCTCCTGGACAGTTGCCATTGCGACGGGTGCAAGTTGCGCGCTTTACATTAGAGGGGCGTTCTATTAGGATACTCCTTCGGCAACAACACTTTGACAAGGATTTTCAAGGAATTGGTTCGCACACGCTATGAGCACGGAGCTTTCGAAGGTTTACAAACCGGCGGAAACGCAGGAACTGGCAAACCGGCTTTGGCTTTCGGGGGATTTCTTCCACGCCGATCCCAACAGTGACCGCCCGCCCTTTACTATTGTGATACCCCCTCCGAATGTCACCGCGCCGCTGCATCTGGGCCACGCCCTGAACAATACGCTTCAGGACATCCTGATTCGATTTCGCCGGATGCAGAAGTACAACGTGCTGTGGATGCCGGGCACCGACCACGCCGGTATCGCAACACAGACGGTGGTTGAAAAAAGACTACTGGCCGAATCCGGTAAACGCCGAACGGACTTCGAGCGACAGGAGTTTGTACGGCACGTCCAGGCCTGGAAAGATGAATACGAAAGGCGAATTATCGAGCAGTTAAAAGCCATGGGCTGCTCGTGTGACTGGCAGCGAACGCGCTTTACGATGGACCCTGTCTGCTCGAAAGCTGTGCGTGCGGCCTTTTTCAGGCTGTTCAGGGACGGTTTGATATACCGCGGCAAGCGTCTGGTCAACTGGGACCCTGCAACCCAGACGGTCCTCGCAGACGACGAAGTGGAATACGAAACGGTGGAGGGTTACTTCTGGTATATGCGTTATCCCCTTGTCGAGCCGGTTCATATCGAGGGGCAAACCGTCGAGTACGTAACGGTGGCGACGACGCGACCGGAGACGATGCTGGGTGACACCGCCGTGGCGATGAACCCCGCCGACGGCAGGGCAAAATACCTCGTCGGGCGCCGGCTTCGCCTGCCCATCGTCGGTCGGGTAATTCCGATTGTAGCCGACGAACACGTTGTGCTGCCGGACCCTGAAAGCGATGACGAAAAGGCCCGATTCAGCACCGGCTTTTTGAAGGTTACGCCGGCTCACGACCCCGACGACTGGGAAATCGGGCAGCGGCACGGCCTTGCGGTTATCAATGTAATGGCTCCCGACGGAACCATAAGCGACAAGTACGGCTGGGACGATTGCTGCGAGCCTGAGGCCCGTGCATTGCTTGGAATGGACCGTTTCGAGGCTCGCGAAGCGGTGGTCGAATATTTTCGCCAGGAGAACCTGCTTGAAGACGTCCGGCCGTACAAGCACGAGGTCGGACACAGCTACCGAAGCCACGTCCCGATCGAGCCGTACCTTTCCGACCAGTGGTATATCGCGGTCAAGAAGCCGCTCGACCGGCTGGAAGAAAAATTCGGCGCGGGCCTCATTGAAAACACAGACGTACCGATTAACTCACTGGCGGGTCTGGCGTTGAAACCCCTGCTGGACGGCAGGCTCAGGTTCACGCCGCAGCGCTATGCCAGGACCTATCAGAGCTGGCTGGAGAACCTTCGGGATTGGCCCATAAGCCGGCAGCTCTGGTGGGGCCACCGCATTCCTATCTGGTCCAGGGCAGGCTCACACGAAGACGTAGGCGCTGATGTCGTGGGCTTCGATCGCAGTTGTTGCTGTTTCGTCGGCAAGTCCGAGCAGGGTCCCGTAACGTACGCCTGTGTTGCCGAGGACAATGAAGACATCGAAAAACAGCTCGAAGAGAAAGGCTGGCAACGTGACGAAGATGTGCTGGATACGTGGTTCAGCTCGGCTCTTTGGCCGTTCAGCACGATGGGCTGGCCCGACCAGACGCCGGAATTGAAGGCTTTTTACCCGGGCGACGTGTTGTGCACGGCCAGGGAGATTATCACCCTGTGGGTCTCGCGGATGGTGATGATGGGTCAGTACTGCGTGGGTGATATTCCATTCCGTGACGTTTTCATACACGCGATGATTCAGGACGGCCAGGGCCGCAAAATGTCAAAGAGCCTGGGCAACGGCATCGACCCGCTGGTGATTATCAACAGTCACGGATCCGATGCGATGCGTTTTACCCTTGCCAGTATGACCACTCAAACCCAGGACGTGCGGATGCCGGTGTCCAAGATGAAGCTGCCCGACGGCCGGGTCGAAAACACCTCGCCTAAATTCGACATCGGGCGCAATTTCTGCAACAAGCTGTGGAACGCTTCGCGTTTTGTCCTGATGAACCTTGAAGGAATGGATGCCGGCCGATTCGATGCGGGGAAGATGGGAACAACAGACTGCTGGATACTTTCCCACCTCAACCGCACGATTGCCGATGTGACAGATCAGCTCGAGCAGTTCAAGTACAGCGAGCCGCTCGGTCAGCTTTACAGGTTTTTTTGGAATGATTTTTGCGACTGGTACCTCGAATGGGCAAAGCCCAGGCTGAAGGACGACCGGCAAAGACCTATCGTCCAGAATATCCTGGCTTTCGTTTTGGACCAGACGCTGCGGCTGCTGCATCCGTTCATACCGTTTGTTACGGAGGGCATATTTCAGAAGCTTAATGAGCTTGCACCGGCCAGGGGCCTGGCAGGTGTTGCCGAGGCGCGGCCTTCGACAGTGCTGGCAGTGGCGGATTGGCCGCAGAGCTTCGATGGACCGGCGGGCGAGGAAGTCGACTCCCAAATCGAACTTATCCAGGACACTATCCGTGCCGTACGGGAGATACGGAACAAGTACAAAAAACCTGCGAACGAGCCGGTGGAAGTTTCGGTAAAGACATCCGAGGCAACCGCGGCGGTACTTGAGCACGGCGAGCAGCTCATTCGTCAACTGGCAGCCGTCGGGAGATTCTCCGCCGGGCCCGATGTATCGAAACCGGCCAATGCCGCTGTCGCGGTGATGCCGAACTCAAGCGAGGTTTACGTTCACGATGTGGTCGATACACAGGCCGAGCGGCTTCGACTGCTCAAGCAAAAACAACAAGCCGAGCAAGCAAGGCAGTCGGTCGAGGCTCAACTGGCAAACGTCGATTTTGTCACCAAGGCCAAGCCGGAGGTGGTTGAACGTGCCAAGGGAAAGCTTGCCCGGTTGACCGAGCAGCTTGAAACGATAGAAAGGCATTTGGCGGAACTCGAAACCTGATCAGCGGAAAGGCAAGTTATGGATATCGAGGTTGAGCTGTCTCGGATAATCATTAACGAGGCTTCGGACCAGCAGATAATAGTCCTGAAGGAAAAGCACGGTCAGCGGAGCTTTCCGATCGTGATCGGCGTGGTCGAGATATTCGCCATAGACCGCCGGCTCAAGGGCATCAAGCCGCCGCGGCCGATGACGCACGATTTGCTTGACAGCGTGATCCGGCACCTCGGGGCCACCATTGAGAAGATAGTCATAAGCGACCTGCGACACCACACGTTCTATGCTACGATCACTCTGAACGTCAACGGCCGGACGGTGGAGGTTGATTCTCGACCTTCGGATGCGATTGCGCTTGGGGTGGCATCGAACACGCCCATCTACGTTGCCGAGCACGTCTTCGACCAGGTCGGCCAGTAGGGGCTGCCAACTGTTATCGGCGGCGAGGCGACAGGTAGCTGGAAATCAGGATCAGTCCCACGGCCACGCACAGCATACTGTCGGCAACGTTGAACGCAGGCCAGTGCTTGCCAGGCCAATAGGTTACGTCGATGAAATCACGCACCATTCCATTGTTGAAAAGCCGGTCGTACAGGTTTCCCGTCACCCCTGCCGCAAACAGTGCCAGGGCGACCGTCAGCAACCTGTTCCGCGATCCTGTAAAATAAAACAAGCCCAGTATCACCGCCAGCGCGATCACCGAGATAACCACCAGTACGTGGCTCTGCCCGGCTGCGATGCCGAACGCGGCGCCGGGGTTTTCGGTGCGAACGAACTGTACGACACCATCGACTATCCGTATGCTCCGGCCCGGTTCCAGAAAAGCAAACACCGCGTGCTTGCTCCACAAGTCCAGCGCCACACCGCAGATAAACACCGGCCAGAGCAGAAGGGAACCGCGCACCGCCCGCCTGAACGCGGTCTCACGGGATTGCTGGTTTGCTTTGGCTTCCATTGAGAATCTACGGCGGTGGACGGCTCGCCCCCACCGGGCCAGCTACAAATGTTACCGTTGCTGCGAATATTTTCTTATAAGACGGCGCAGCTGCTCTGCGCGACTCTGGTTGGGATTGACATCCAGCGACAACTGCCACTGCTGCACTGCCTTGGCCCGGAGTTGAGCCTGCCCGTCGCCTTGCTGCAGCGACTTGAGCATATACGCAACACCCAGGCCGCGGAGCGCCTGCCAGTCGTTTTCGTTGATTGCGACCGCCCGCTGGTAACTGTCAATGGCATTGTCGACGTCCTGCTGCTGCAGGTAGCAATATCCCAGGTATTGGTATGCCTGGGCCCGGCCCGGCTGGATTGCGACCAGGCGCTTCAACAGTTCGGCAGCCGAGCCGATCTCGTCGGTCTTGATGTAGGCCAGTGCCAGCGACATCATAACGTTTGGGTCGTTGCCGTCGGCTCGGAGGGCATTTTCGTAAGCGGTGACGGCCTCGGGGAACTGCTTCTGGTCCGCATAGATGTCGCCGAGCAGCTTCTGGAGCTTTAAGTCATTCGGCTCTGCCTGTTGGGCCGCCAGCGCGCGGGCAAGTGCCTGCTGGCGATTACCGAGCTTGTATAGAATCTCGGCGGCGCCGAGGCAGGCCTGAAAACGCTCGGGGGACCCCTGGCACAGCTCGCAGGCTGCACCATACGCCGTGGCGGCCTTCGAGTAATCGCCCAAGACGGCTGAAACTCGCCCCAGATGAAGGTTATCCTTGCAGGAGAAGGGATTCAGCTCGATCGCCTTTTCATATGCGGCGGCACTGTCGGCATACTGCTGCATATCTTCGTATATCCGGCCCAGCAGCGAATATGCCGGCGAAAACTGCTTGTCTGATTTGGTCGCCCTGGTCAGGCGGTCGATCGCAAGATCGTCCTGGCCAAGCTCGTGAAGCATTACAGCGTCCACGTAGAGATCGACCGCCTTGTCTTGCTGGGTGCATCCGCAACAGACAACCAGCAGCCAAACGGCGGTCGGTACGCACCACCAGGCGATTGGGCATCTCGCCGGCCCGCTGCTTTCAGTCGACCAAACACGGTGATTACAACTATCGGACATAAACTTCACCCTTTTGATTACGGCATTGACGAACCGGTAACGACCTTATCGTCAAAAAAACCTCCGTGGCTGACAATTTATTCCTGCCGCACACATTATACAATTGTGTCTGGGTGCGTAAAGGGCGTTTGTTTGAGCTGGCAGCGTGGTTTTCCGCGGGCCGGGCTTGCGGTTTGACATATTTATCGGGCAGGCGTAACATACAACGACGATGGGTCGGATAATAACCCTTGACCGCAATATGGTGAATATGATTGCCGCCGGCGAGGTCATCGAGAGACCTGCCAGCGTGGTCAAGGAATTGCTGGAAAACAGCATCGATGCCGGCGCCGATACGGTGGCGGTGACGATAGCCGACGGCGGCCGCAAGCTTATCCGCGTCGCGGACAACGGCTGCGGAATGGACGCCGACGACCTGGCTGCTGCCTTCGAGCCTCACGCCACGAGCAAAGTCAGAACCAGCGCAGACCTGCACAGGATATCGACGCTCGGCTTCCGGGGCGAGGCCCTGGCCAGCATAGCCTCGGTGGCATCCGTCAGGGCGGTCAGCAGAACCAGAGGCTCACCGGCTGCCAACCGCATCGAGATAGATTGCGGGCAGAAAAGCGAGGTGCGCCCCTGCAGCGGGGATTACGGCACCACCATCGAGGTGCGGGACCTGTTTTACAAGATGCCCGCGCGACGCAAGTTCCTGCGGACCGCCAATACCGAGGCGAGCCACATCGTCGAGCAGTTCACCCGCGCGGCCCTGGCCAATCCCGATGTTACGATGTCGCTGGAGCATAACGGCCGACAGCTTTACCACTTGCCGGCGGGCCAGGGTACAAGGCGGCGCATAGCGGAACTGCTCTCGAGCGAAATCGCGGACAACCTCATAGAAACACACAGCAACGAGAAGGGGCTTGAAATCACGGCACTTATGGGCAAACCGAACATTGCTCGGACCAGCAGCAAGTTCCAGTACGTCTTCCTGAACGGACGATTCGTTCGAGACAGGTTCATCTCCCACGCCATCAAGGAAGCCTACCGTGGCATAATCGACCCGGACAGGTTTCCCGTGGTCTTCTTGTTTATCTGCATCGACTGCGACCAGGTGGATGTAAATGTGCACCCTACGAAGATTGAAGTGAGGTTCTACAACGCAAATCTGGTGCATTCACAGATACTTGCAGTACTGCGAGAAAGACTGCTAAGTACGGGTTTTGAGACGATGGGCGAGCTGCCGGCCGCAGAGGCGGCTCGGGCGGACGACCAGAAGCTTCCCGAAGGGCCCGCCCGTGAAAAGATTGCCGCGGCGATGGCCGAGTTTTTCCGCAAACACAAGCCCGTTCGGCAGCACCCCCGGCTGAACTACGCCCCGCCGGCGGCAATTCCGGGTCCTGCCGCTGCGTCCACGGAAGAACTTAAGGCCCTGCAAATCCACGATAGTTACATTGTCGCACAAATCGAGGACGGCCTGGTTATCATCGACCAGCACGCACTGCATGAGCGGATACTACACGCTGCGCTGTCCAGAAAGATACGCGCCGGCAAGCTCGAATCACAGCGGCTTCTCGTGCCGGAGACCCTTGAACTGACCGATGCTCAGGCCGACGCCATAAACAATCACTCGCAGTTGCTCGAAAAGCTCGGACTCGAACTGGTGCCCTTCGGCCGGCGAACGATAGCGGTGCAGGCGTTTCCGGTGCTGATGGGTGATACCCGGCCTGCGGAGTTCGTGCGGGACCTGCTGGACATACTGACGGACAAAGGTCTGACCGAAGATGCGGAAAAAATGCTCGATACGGTGCTGAATATGGCCGCCTGCAAGGCCGCCATAAAGGCCGGCCAGAAGCTCAGCAACAGCGAAATACAAGAGCTGTTGGCTGCCCGCCGGGAGGTTGAGCACGCGGGGCGGTGTCCACATGGAAGACCTACAACGATAAAGTTCACGATGGCAGAACTCGAGAGGCAGTTTGGTCGAACGTAAGATGCGGAATGTCTGGCTGATATGTATCGCGGCGCTGGCGGCCCTGGCGGTGCTGACTTCTGTTGCGAGATACGGGCCTGTTGGCGAGAATCGCGCCGCCCGGACCGACCCGCAGGGTGGTCGTCAGAGAATTGCATCCCTTGCGCCGAACCTGACCGAAATCCTCTTTGCGCTGGGCTTGGGTGATAGCGTGGTGGCCGTTTCCAGCGACAGCGACTACCCACCTGCTGCACGAACCAGGAAAAAACTCGGCAGCTTCTGGCAACCCAACGTGGAAGCAACGGCATCCGCCCAGCCCGACCTCGTGGTCACACTTGCCTTTGCTCAGCAGCAGGCTGCCGCCGAGAGCCTCAGCCGGCTCGGCATTGAGGTGTTGACCGTCCAGATAGACACAGTAGCGGAGCTTTTCGACGCGATCGAAACGATAGGGCAGGCCACAGGCCGGCCGGAGCCGGCGCGCCGACTGGTTGCACAACTTGACGGCAAGCTCAAACAAATAAGCAGCAGGTTCACTGCGACAGCCCGGCCGAAGGTACTGTGGGTGGTGCAGACTGAGCCGCTGCGCGTGGCGTCGCGCCGTACGTTTGCGAACGAGCTGATAGAACTGGCCGGCGGTCAAAACGCTATAGGCCCGACTATCAGCCGATACCCGGAAATCGGCAGCGAGCAGGTGCTGGCCAGCGGGGCCGAGGTGATAATCCAGCCGGCGATGGGCAAGGCCAGTCTCAGTCGCCAGCAGCAAGACGCTGAACGGTTCTGGCGACGGTGGCCCGAGCTGCCGGCTGTCAAGAATCGACGCATATACGTGCTGGATGCCGACGCCCTGGTAAGGCTAAGCCCAAGGCTGCCGGAGGCTGTGGAGACGGTGGCGCAGTGTCTGCACCCGTCGCCGCAGGGTGGTTCGAAGGCAACGACGGTGCACGGGGATGGTTGAACATCTGACGGCCAAAAAACTTGTTATCAGGATTATCGTGGGGCTTGTGCTCCTGGCCATTGTGATGTGGCTGTGCGCGCTGGTTGGGGCCGAGCGCATAAACCTGCGCAAGGTGCTCGCCGGTCTGCCAGGTGCGAACGGCGGAAACATCGACTACGACATCTTTGTGAGGATACGCCTGCCGCGGATATTGCTGGCGGCGCTGGTGGGTGCGGCTCTGGCAAGCTCCGGGGTCGTACTGCAGGCGGTCCTGCGTAACCCGCTGGCCGAGCCGTACATTCTCGGCATATCCAGCGGCGCGGGACTGGGTGTCGTTATCGCGGTTTTGTGCGGCGCAGGCTCGCGGTTGCTGGGCAGTACGGCGATATCGCTGGCGGCGTTTGGTGCGGCCACAGGAACAGTCTGGCTGGTTTGGTTTGTCGCCCGGGCGGCAGGGCGGTCCGCCGTGATAGGCCTGCTGCTGGCAGGGGTGGTCGTGAATGCCTTTTTCTCATCGATCATAATGTTCCTGATGTCAATTGCGGCAAGCCAGCAGTTGCGTTCCACCACGCTTTGGCTGATGGGTAACATCGCCGATAGAAGCTGGCCTGCAGTGGGTCTGGCCGCGGCTTGCATAGTGACGGGCATTGCAATCCTCTTTGCGGTGGGGCAGAAGCTCAACGTATTGAGCCTTGGGGACGACGAGGCCGCCGCCCTGGGCGTAAACCCGGCAAGAACCAGGCTTGTGGCGGTGGGGGTCTCGGCGTTCGTTACGGCAATTGCGGTCAGCCTCAGCGGACTTGTCGGATTTGTCGGACTTATCGTCCCCCACGCAGTAAGGTTGCTGGCCGGGCCGGACCACAGGCAGCTTCTGCCGCTTGCTGCGATCGCCGGGGCAATCTTCCTGGCGGGGGCCGACACCATCGCCAGGGTCATAATCGCACCTGAGCAACTGCCGGTCGGCGTGGTCACCGCCCTGGCCGGTGGGCCGTTTTTCCTTGTGCTGCTGGCCAGATATACCCGAAGAACCGCCATACAATGAGCCATATGGTGCACCTTACGAACGTATCTTTTGCCTACGCCGGCCGAGTGGTGCTGGAGAAGCTGACATTCGGCGTGCCTGGCGGGACGTTTTTCGCCGTGGCCGGTCCCAACGGTGCCGGCAAGACCACGCTGCTTAATGTGCTGTGTGGGATACTTCGGCCGGGCGGCGGCTCCGTCCGCATAGACGGAGTCGAAGTCGAGCGCTACTCGGTCAGGGCCCTGGCCAGGAAAGTTGCCATCGTACGGCAGGAGTTTATTCCGGCGTTTGAGTTCTCGGTTGCGGAGTTCGTGCTGATGGCAAGAACGCCATACCTGAAGGGGCTGGCTTTCACCGGTGAGGCCGACCGGGTGCTGGCCGCCGAGGCGCTTGCCATTACCGACACGGCGGACTTTGCCAGCCGCAGCCTGGGTGAACTCAGCGGCGGAGAAAGACAGCGGGTTTTCATTGCCAGGGCGATTGCCCAGGATACACCTGTCATTCTTCTCGATGAGCCGACAAGTTATCTCGACCTCAAGCACCAGGTCGGAATCTACGACCTGCTTCGGCGGATGCAGCTTGAAAAGGGCAAGACAATCATCGTGGTCACGCACGATATCAACCTTGCCTGTCAATACTGCGACCAGGTGCTGTTGCTGGCAGGTCCGCAGGCTAAGCGTCGGTACTACGCCGGGCCGCCGCAGGAGGTTCTGACGCCGCGGCGCGTAGAAGAGGTCTTCGGGGTGGGTATGTTCACCGGCCGGGTCAAACGCGCCGGCTTTTTCCTGCCCCTGGGTAAACTTGCCAGGGATTGCGATGTGCTCCAGGCCGCGGACCGTTAGACCTTCTCTGTCGTAACCTGTTGTGCTGTAAGAGGTTACGATCGCGTCTTGTACCGGCGCGACCCGGCTGGCAGGTTTTTTCGCGCTACCGTTGCGGCGAAACATTGTATTTGCGCGGGCGTGATAGTATAATGCCCAGTTCGGCAAAGCCGGACGGAACGATGTTGAGCATATGCGTTTGAAAGGGTGTGCGAACAAGTGGCCCAGAACAGCGACAAACAGCCGAAGAAGAAGAAAAGGACCTCCAAGGCAAAGTCCGCACTCAGTGCCGCGGATATCAAGCGATTCCAGCAGAAACTGCTGGAAAAACGCAGGGAAATCGTGGGCGACGTGACCGAAATGGAGGGTGAGGTCCTCAAGAAATCGCGGCTGGATGCCAGTGGGGACCTGTCCAGTATGCCTATACATATGGCCGATATCGGCACAGACAATTACCAGCAGGAGTTTGCGCTGGGCCTTATGGACAGCGAGAGAAAACTGCTGCGTGAGATCGACGACGCCCTGCAGCGGATCAAGGACGGCAAATACGGAATCTGCGAGGGCACTGGCAAGCCGATATCCAAGGCCCGGCTGGAGGCCCAACCCTGGGCCAGGTACTGCCTGGAATACGCCCGGATGCTGGAAAAGGGTATCGTGCCGGACCAAACGTAACAACCGCCCGGGTCGGAAAACGACTACACGGCCGAATGGGTGGTGCGTGCCGACGGGCTGCTTCTGGCAGTGTATACGCGGAAGTTATTGGTTGGCAGTTTGATGGCGGTCATACACAGCGCGAAATGATAAATGGTATACAGATGTCCCATTTGCAAAAGGCGCGTTGAGCCTGCTTCTGCAGCAAAAACAGGCGGGTCCGATTTTTTCCCTTTCTGCAGTCGTCGTTGCAAGTTGATAGACCTGGGTGCGTGGTTCGATGGAAAATACCGGATACATCGAGCACCAGCCGACGACGAGCCGGCCGACCAGCAGGCAGGGCCGCACGGTGGTACAGCAGGTCGGTAGAGCGGTCCGAAAAAACCCCGCAAAAAAATTATTGAAAGGCAGCGGGCGGGCCTTTATAAATGTCGTGCCGTTTCCGGGACTAAGGCCGTGTTGTGAGGTAGTTGAGGCGATTGAAAGGGCGGGAAATGACCGGCGAAAACGAGTGTCACCGAATATTTGAGAACGTGCTTTTTACCAAAGTATTTCGGACTTTCCGCATAGCCATCCAGCCTACCAAGCTGGCGATAGCCCTGGCGGCGGTGGCGATCATATGCCTGGCGGGCTGGATTATGGACCAGACCGGCCCGGTTGTCGCAACCGAAGGCGGTTTCAGTGAGCTGGACGCCTACCTGAGCAACCAGGTCAGCGTGGCCGATTTTATCAAGGCTAACAAGGAAACAGGCCAGCGGGTGGGTCTGTTCTATACGCTGTGGCACCACTGCTCGCAGAAGTTCCATGCAGCGCTGTACTCGCTGTTTTCGTTCAGGCTTCCGGACGCGGCAGCTCACATCGGGGGATGGTTTCAGGCGGCAGGCTGGGCTATCAAGTATCACTATATCTACTGTGCGATATTTATCGTGATAAAGCTGGCAGTGATTTCCATCGCGGGGGG
>CAYSBK010000011.1:0-33741 GCA_964429265.1 uncultured Pirellulales bacterium
TTGCGGAGAAAGCTGTCTAATCTGCATTTTCGCCGGTGTGCAGGCACGATGCTGGCGGTGCTGTACATAGCCCTGATGCTACGGAGGGGTTAGCCAAGAGCGGATGCGGCCCTGAAAAATCTGGCCCGGCGGGCTCTGTGGCGTTATCCTTGTTCGGGATTGGTTGCGTCTCGGCAAGCAGCCAATGATTGCCTTTTGGTGCAGGTGGCGACCCTTTTAAGGAGCAGGCAATTATGAAAAGGTCACGCTATTGCCGTTGTTGTTTGGCTGCGGTTTTTTTCGCCGTTGTTTTCACCCAGGTGGCTGTACTGCAGGCCCAGGTTGGCCGAAAGCCACTTGGCAAGGCTCAGATTCCGGTCGAGCCGTCGCAGATGCCGACCTATGTTTTCGAGCAGCTCAAGAAAGACCCGTACGTCAAGGAGCATTTCGGGTGGAAGCTGGCCTACTGCCAGCATCCGATGTACTTGTTGATAGACGAAGACCGCGGCGAGCCGGCGGTAGGCGAACGTATCGCCCCGTGGGGCGCCCCAAACGCCGAGCAGTACGTCGAAAGGGTCAGGCGTAATCTCCGGTCGCTTCGCGAGCTGCCGGACCTGAAGCTGAACTATCAATGGTCGGCCGTCGAGCTGGAGTCGATGGTGCGGAAGTTTCCCGATGTGTATGAGGAAATGAAGGAACTGTACAAGAAAGGCTCGCTGGACTTTATCGACGGCAGCTACTCGCAGGCACACTTGCAGGTGCTCGGATCGGAAAGCAACTGGCGGCAATTCGAGTACGGCCTGGAGGTTTACCGGCGTCTTTTCGGCAAGAAAGTCGACGTCTATGCCCGGCAGGAAGTCGGCCTTCATATGCAGCTTCCGCAGCTTTTGCGAAAGTTCGGATACAGGTTTATGACGCTGCCCGATTTCACCACTTTGCTGGAAACCAGCGAAGGGCCTTTTGAAATAGTGAAATTTCGCGGGTGGTACGAGCCGATAGCGGGTTCCGAGTTCATCGAGGCGGTGGGCCTGGATGGTTCGACCGTACCGGCGTATTTGATGCAGCGGGCCGAGCAGGACAACGAGCTTCAGCAGGACCTGTACAGCGGCCCGAAGATTTGGTTTCGGTTTCCCGACCTCAAGGAGGTTAGCAAAAGCACTTATGAGCAATACATCTCGTTGTTCGACTGGGTGCTGTTGCGCGATGCGCTGGCACAACGGTACGCAGAAGCACCTGCCCGGGCGAAGGTGAAGGTTACCACCGTCTGGTCTTACACCGAAGGCGTCTGGGCGGAGGAACTTGCCAGGACAATTCGCTCGGCGGAGCAGGCTGCAGTGCTGGCAGAGGCGATTTGGTCGATGGGTCAACTAGCGGGTCTGGGTATCGATAAGAGCAGCGAAATACAGCAAATATGGAAGGAGATACTCAAGTCCCAGCATCACGACATAAGCTGGATCGAGGTGACCGACCTCCGCAGGAAAAGTATAAACCGGCTGAATACCGCGGTAGAGAAATGCCGGCGGATAACGAATGAGGTCGGCCAGGCGCTGACCGATGACCGGCGGGACTTTTTGAGCGTGTTTAATGGTCTGCCGAGGCCGCGAAAGGCCCTGGTTGTGATTGACGGCGTCCGCTGTCCGGGCGACGGCAAGTTTCAGCACTTCGACGGCCGCTGCATCGGGATCGTGGAACTGCCGGCGGGCGGAGCGAAAAGCTTCCGACTGGGTGGGCCTGTAATCTCGAGAAAGGCTCCGCTTCCGCAGGTGATACAGGCCGACGGTTATCGCGTCGGGCTGGATGCGACCGGCCTGGTCACACAGATAACTACGGACGGCGGCGCGGAGCTTCTGACGTGCGACAAGTACCTCGGCGGCGAAATCAAGGCTCGAATCGACAGGAAATGGTACGACAACCGCGCTGCACAGTGTAGTTTTTACACCGGAAACGTGTGTGATATTGTGCAGCGCGAAACATCGCTCGCAACAATCCCACTGAAGGAGCGGTACTATTTCTTCAAAGACTTGCCCGTCATAAAAGTCGAGCTGGAGTTTGATTTTAACGGCGACGAGGTCGGATATTTCTGGATTGACGAAACGAAGATAAACGTTTACTGGCCGACGCGTGGAAAAGAAGTTTACCACGATATCCCCTTCGGATACGTGCAGGGGCGGCAGCAAAGGCCCCTTCTTGTTACCAACTGGCTGTATTGCGGCGGCCTGGTTTACGTCAACTGCGGCACGCCCAAGCACTGGGTACGCGACGGTGTAATGGCAAACGTGATCGGCTGGGGCAGCAACGTGTTTTCCAATCGGCATCACTGGCGTCACTGGGTGAGCCGGCCACAGTATGATATCCGTCTTTACGGCAAACAAAAAATCGAGTATTACCTGCTGCCGGTCGGAAGGTTTGACGGCAACCAGATTGTCAAGCGCGTGGATGACCTCTTGTGGCCGGTGTTTACCTGCAGCGGCAGGCTCGACAGGTCATTTTATCGGCTCGACGACGACCAGTTGAGTATCACGTGCGTCTATCCAAAGGACGGCCGGGTATGGCTTCGAGGCTACAAGCCGCCGTCGGACCGGAAATCACAATACCGCGACTGGGAGATTTTCAACAGGCCCGCCGTTGCGGTGCCGGCGGTGGGCCCGTGAGCCGGCGGATTGATAACGGACGAGAACCCGGCTATATTACCGCAGCGTGCATTGGCTGGTAACTGCGATTCATCAGGGGCATATTTGAAAGGATGGGCGGATGCGAAATTTGAAGAGAATTATCCCGGCCGTGGCCGCGGCGGTACTGCTGGCGGGCTGCGGCCGACAGCAGGTCAAGCGGGTGGGGATGGTCATCGGCATCCGGCCCGACAAGATCGAACAATACAAGGCCCTGCATGCCGATACGAATCCGGGCGTGCGTGACCTTCTCAACAAGTACAACATTCACAACTTTTCCATATTCCTGACTAAAATTGACGGCAAGTGGTACGAGTTCGGTTATTATGAATACACCGGCGACAACTACCAGGCCGATATGGCCGCGCTTGATGCCGAGCCGCGCAACAAGGAATGGCTGAAAATCTGCGACCCTATGCAGATTCCGCTGCCGGGCCACAAGTCCTGGGCCGAAATGGAACAGGTTTACTATAACGAGTAACACAAGTCCCGTCTCAGGGAGCAACCGGTTGGGCCGGTCGTATGAATCGCAGGCAGTTTATCAAGACCGTGGGGGCGGCAGCGGTGTCGCTTTCGATGCCGCATCGCAGCTACGCGGGGCCGCGCGACAAGAAGCCCAACGTGATCCTGGTTATGACGGACGACCAGGGCTACGGCGACCTTCGCTGTCACGGCAACACTGCGATTGAGACGCCGAACCTGGATAGATTGTACGGCCAGAGCGTTCGTCTGACGAACTTTCACGTAAGCCCGACCTGCTCGCCGACCCGCGCGGCCCTGATGACGGGCCGGTACTGCAACCGTACCGGCGTCTGGCACACGATTATGGGGCGGTCGCTGCTGCGGAAAGACGAACTGACAATGGCCGACGTATTCGCGGCAAACGGTTACCGCACGGCGATTTTCGGCAAGTGGCACCTCGGCGATAATTACCCGTATCGCCCGCAGGACAGGGGCTTTCAGGAGGTCCTGATTCATTCGGCAGGCGGCATAGGCCAGGGCGCCGATTACTGGGGCAACGACTATTTCGACGACACCTACCGCCGCAACGGCCGGGCAGAGAAATTTCGCGGCTACTGCACGGATGTATGGTTCGCAGAGGCGATAAAGTTCATCGAAGCCAACCGCAACAGGCCGTTTTTCTGCTACCTGCCCACGAACGCGGCACACGGGCCGTTCAGGGTGCCCGACAGCTACAGCCGGCTGTACAAAGACAGAGGTCTTGAATCCCCGGCGGCCGAGTTTTACGGGATGATCACCAACATCGACGACAATATGGGCCGGCTGATGCGCAGGCTCGACGAGCTTGGCCTGAGTGACAATACGATACTGATTTTTATGACCGACAACGGCTCGACAATGGGGCCACGCCACGGCCTTTTCAATGCGGGTATGCGCGACAACAAGGGCAGCGAGTACGACGGCGGCCACCGCGTTCCGTGCTTCATCCGCTGGCCCGCCGGCCGCATAAAGGCCCCCCGTGACATCGGCCGGATTACCGCACACATCGATTTGCTGCCCACCCTGATAGACTTGTGCGGCTTGGGCGCGTTTGACAGCGTAAGGTTCGACGGACGCAGCCTGGTGCCTCTTTTGACCGGCGATGCCCGTAACTGGCCCGACAGAATCATCATCACCGACTCCCAGCGAGTGGACCACCCCGTAAAGTGGCGAAAAAGCGCCGTAATGACCGACCGCTGGCGACTGGTAAACGCCAGGCAGCTCTATGACATTCAATCCGACCCGGGCCAGCAAGTCGACATCGCGGCAAAACATCCTGAGCTTGTCGAAAAACTCAGGCGGGCCTACGAGAAGTGGTGGCAGGACGTCTCGGAACGTTTCGACGAATACTGCCACATCGTCATCGGCTCTAACAAGGCCGACCCCGTGCTTCTCACCAGCCACGATATTCACGGGCAGGTCGTCTGGAACCACGAGCAGGTAAGAAAAGGCAAGCGCGCCGACGGCTTCTGGGCGGTGGAAATCGCCCGCGACGGCGAGTATGAACTGGCACTGCGCCGCTGGCCGGTCGAGCTGGACAGGCCCATCACCGCCGCCGAAAACGACCGAGGTACCGGCGCAAAACTGCACGCAACACACGCCCGGCTGAAGGTAGGCTGCATCGACATAACCAGGCCTGTCGATAAAGACGCCTCCCAGGTAAAGTTTCGCGTAAGGCTTCAGGCCGGCAAAACCAGGCTCCAGGGATGGTTCATAAACGCCTTCGACAATGGTGGTGTTTTCGGGGCATATTACGTACTGGCCAGGCGGCTGAGCTGACAGAGCACAACCGGAGGTCACCCGCCTTCGTCGGGTTCGTCGGCCCCAATCAACTGTTCGATCGCCCGGGCGACGATGTAGTCGGGCAACCTCGATAGCGAAGGCGCCGCCTCGTAGGTTGATATGATGCTCCTGTCGGGAAAAGCTCCGCACTCGGCGATAAGCTCATCGACCAACTCGTCTGTCCTGTCGTCGGTCGTCAGCAGGGCTGCCTTGCGCTCGACGGCCGCCAGCAGGCTTTCAAACTCGGCCCGGCTGTCGTACCAATCAAGCTGCAGTTCGAGCTGCGCGGCTGAGTTTCTTCTGTCGGCGTCGAACGCATACTGGATGCCGATCGGGTTGTAGGTCTCCAGTCGCTCGTCGATGAAGCTCAGGCAGGCATCGACGTATGCATCGTAGGCGTTCCGGTCCAGCCGCGGCGGCGGCTGTCTTCTCAGCTCCCTGCCCAGCAACTCCTCGGCAAGTTTCTCCAACTCTCGGCGACGAGCGGCAAGTCGCCTGTAAAGCGCCTCCCAGTAGGCATTGAGCAGGACTTTCGAAGGGTTCATCGCAGCCCGTACGGGTTAAGCAAATGCGCTGTACGTTACACGATTTGTCGTCGCCGGCCTGCCCGGCCAGGCTCAATCAAGACGTATGCCCTTTTGTTCGAGCCACTTCTTCAAATCGCCCATCTCGTTGTCGAAGATCTCGTTGTCGTAGTCCTCCTCGAGCTTGGCGATGTTCCCTGCCAGCTCAGGTTGCTGGGCGATGATTTCGTTGAGTTTTCTTTCAAATTCATCACCGGCCGCGCTTATGTCATCCAGATCGACCCTCAGGCTGAGCATACCGGCCAGCCGTCTTGTAACGGCCTCGATGCACTTCGGATTCGCTCCCTGCACGTACGCCGGTATTGTGGCTATGAGCGTTATCATTTCCAGGCCACGCCGTGCAGCCTCCACCGACAGAAAGGTCGAGAAACTTGCAGGTCCTTCGTACTCGGTCGCCTTGATGCCGTAGTGCTGCAGGTTTTCCCCGAGTCCCGGATTCGAAACGCAATAAAGCAGCCTTGGCTGGCGCGTGTGCGGAACCAGCCCGCCGACGCTGCCGATGAAGTAGATTCTCGAAACACCCACCGTCTCACAGACATGGAACAAACAGCCTGCAAAGTCCCGCCATCGCAGGTTTGGTTCTTTGCCCAGAAACAGTACAAGGTTATTCGCCTGGTCCCAGAAGAACTCGTTCGCGGGAAGCTCGAACGAAGCAACCACACCACCTTCAACCCTGGTGTGAGGCCGAAAGAGAGCCGCGGTTTCCATTGAGCCGGGGATGTTGTAGATATAAAAGTCCTCCGGGTCGATGTCGGCGAACTTCTTGGCACCGAGTTTGTCCACGAGACACCTGACCGTGCCCGTGGACACCTCACCTCCGTCCATCCAACCGGAAAAACCCAGCAGCATTCGCGGGTTGCTCAGTTGCGGCTTTTCAAAAAATTGTACCTTCTTTCCGATTGCCATTGCGGGATGCTCCTTCCACCGGCCACAATCTCTGGTGCGTAGTGTAGACCCACCGCTCACCCCGGTCAACAGATAATATCCTGGCGGCCGTCTGCTTCTTGGATCGGCTCAGACGCACTTGCCCGCGAGTTTTTGTCGGTGGGTTTCGGACTCCCACCGGCTGATGAACTCTCGTTCGTGCTTCTTCAGACTGCAAATCCCGCCGAGCCGGTGAGCGTTCGTACGAATAAAAAGCGAGCCGGCTACGATGTCCCTCACCAGCGGTGCAACCTTTTTGCTTGCAGCCACGAACAAGCCAACGCCTTTTACCAGAAAGGCTATTGAAGGCTTCTGTCCGGATTCTATCTGCCGGCGCAATCGGCGGGCTATCCTTCGGTGGTCGCACTTGCCGACCCACATCGCCGGGCCGTTGGCGTAAATCAGTTCGTCCGGCGACAGCGCCTCGTACGACAGTAACCGCGCCGCCTCATCCTGCTGCCAAAACGCTCCAAAGGCATCCGCATAGAAGTATTCTATCTGCGGACGGCCTCCGGTTGCTTCGAGGTATGCTTGCCGAATACACCGCCTCGCCTGGCTGATAAGCTCCGGCTTTATGACGATTTTTTCGGACGGCTTCAGCGGCTTCAGGTCGCCGCCGCACCTTGCAATTACATTCCGAACCAGCCGAAGCGCTGTTTCGCACTTGTCCGCCGAAACAAGCAGCCCGTGTTTCTGAAGGAAAACTATTTCCGGTTTTCTGCCGAACCTCCGCCGATAATACTCGATAGCCCCCGAAATCTTTCTTGCCAGCATAAACCCGGGAGATGCGTAGGGAACCCACAATACGGGAGGCCTGTAATCGCCGAACAGTTTCTTGATTGCGGATTCTCCTGGTTTGGCATTGACGTACGCGCCGACCGCCAGGGGGTGCAGGTGAATTACATACCTGCCGAGCAAAGCGTGCAAATGTGCCTCGACGGAAGGGCGACCCTTCGTCCTGCCCTTGTCAACACAAGCGAGTTGCAACCGCCGGACAATCTCGGTTTCCCTCCGCTGCGTCTCCATCCGCGCGATGCGCCGGTCCCGCAGGATTTCAAGGACCATATCGAGCCTTAGCTTCCGCCACCCCCGCTTGAGGGTCATGTTCTTCAGCGCGGTGCCGCTGGCCTTGATGTACATATACTTGCCGTCTTCCGTTTTCACGGAAGTGTTGCCGCCCCCGCCCTGGACCAGCGAGGCGTCTTTGCCCGTGATATTGGAGATCCGGACAAGCTCAACCAATGCCTTGTCGACGTGTGTTTTGCTTGTTGACATAACTTCACCCGTTGGCCGCGGTATGGTACTACCTCTCGCAGCCTTCGCTCGCAACTTTGCTGGATTGCTGCGCCGCGCCTGAAGCGTCTTTCCACATCCATATGGTCGCCGACACAAACCAGGTTATCGTTGCTATCAGCATCAGGTTCTTCACCGTCGCAAGCTTCATATACCCCGCGAGAAAAATGACCGACGGTAAAACCAGAACTATAAGGGAGCTCAACGCTACGATCTTAAGGATTGTTCTGTACACGAGCCGCCTCCTTTCTCTGCTGCAGGGCCTTGCTCAGAACCACGTATAATATGACCGCCACGAACCAGCCGGGCAGGCTCACGAAGTAAATCTGAACGCCCGCGAACTTTATCAACGCACAGCAGACCCCAACGGTCAGAAACCACGTCAGACCGGCCGCCCAGTTGAAGGTCCTGCCGCTGTTTTCGGCGTAGTTACTCTGAAGGCCCAGTTTCTTCATCAGCCAGTAGTCAACGAAAACCACGGCCCCCATCGGCATAAGCAGCATTCCATAAAGTGCCACGAAGCCCAGCAGTTTCATTGCGATCGCCGGAAACATCCCCGCCGCCGTTGCTATGGCCCCGGCAACCAGTGTAACCGTGAACCGTGAAAGTTTCGGTACAATCGCCTGGAACGCAAGACCGGCCCGGTAGATCGTCGGATTGGCGGTGGTCCAGCCGGCGATAATGACGCACAGAATCCCGGCCAGCCCGGCCGCACGAAACGCCAGCGGGCCGGGGTGAACGCTCGTGTTGCCGGGGTCCTGATAAAGCTGATACGCATACAGAATTGACGCACTGAGCCACGCCATAAAGTGCCCGACATACATTCCCGCCGCCGACGCGAATCCATACGACGACTTCCTCGCAAACCGCAGCACCGACAAATCACTCATACCGATGTGCATCGCCAGGTTGCAGAACCACGCGAAGAACGTTACGTGCCAGAACGTAAACTTCGTCTGGCCCGGAAGAGGCTCGCCGCCTTTCCACACGGCGGTATTAAGCAAGTCCCAAAACTGGCCCAGCGAGTGAACCTCCTTGCCGCTGGCTGTGATGAACTGCCGAAGCCCCACGAAACCAAACGCCAGGAATACCAGTATCATCCAGGGCGCCGCGATATTCGCAAACTTGGCCACCGCCTTGTATCCGTAGGCAGCTATCACGGCGATCAGCAGCCCAACCACGGCCACGGCAACTACCCAGCCGATACTGTTCGGGTACACGTCGTTAAGTCCGGGCATCCTGAATTTAAACCACACGCCGACCGTCGTTGCCGAAACCGTAATCATCGCACCGGCCAGAAAGCAAAACATCACGCCGTTGGCGAGATTGTAGATTGTCACCAGCTTTCGTCCGCATATCTTCTCCAACTGGTAGTACAGCGTAAGCCTGGCTCGCGTTGCTATCGGCGCGCAGACGAACGCCCAGCTCAAAACAGCCAGCGCATTACCCACGATTAATCCTGTTATCAAGTCGAATGCGCTTACCCCGGCCGCCACGAAGAGCGGCCCGATCATAAGCTCCGTTCCCGCGCAGTGCTCTCCCGCGTACATCCCGATAAAGCCCTTCAGCCCCAGAAGCGCCTGGCGAGGCACGGGCGAGCGCTCGAACTCTCCCTGCGACGGCGCCGGCGGTGTTTTGTTGTCTTGCTGCATCCCTGTGTATCCCTTACTTATGTTGTTGAATCAGGTCCGTTTACTCTGCACGTCTATTTCATATCGTTGAACTTCCTCGAGCCATTTGCCTCCAGGCGGCACATCTTTGCTGAGACAGTAATAATCCCACACCGCCCCGGCCGGCATACTTTTGAGCTCTTCCAGCACGGCCAGCCGCGAAGTGTAATCTCCTTCGGCCTCCATCGCCCTGAGCATCTCCGTCGGCTCCAGAAGGGCCGTCAAAATGGCTTTCAGCGTAGCCCTGGTGCCTATGACCCAGGCGGCGACCCTGTTTATGCTGGCATCGAAAAAGTCCAGGCCGATATGCGTCCGGCCGAGAAAATCGCCCCGGACGATCTCCTGTGCTATCGCCAGCAATTCATCGGTGAGTATGACCACGTGGTCGCTGTCCCACCGCACCGGCCGGCTCACGTGCAGCATTATCTCCTCCAGGAAGGCAAGCACCGCGGATATCTTATCCGATATGACCTCCGTCGGGTGAAAGTGCCCCGCATCGAGACAAACCAGCTTGTTGTTCGCCATCGCATAGCCCAGGTAGAATTCGTGAGAGCCTACCACGAAGCTCTCCGACCCGATGCCGAACAGCTTGCATTCCAGCGAGTCGCGATTGTATGCGTCATTTATTTTCTCGGCGAAAATCTCATCCAGAGAATCCTTCAGGAGCATCCTCGGTCTCTTGCGATCGACGGGGATGTCCTTGCTGCCGTCGGGTATCCAGATATTGGTCACACAGGTGCTGTTCAGCTTCTTACCGATGTATTCGCCGATCTTGCGGCAGGCGATGCCGTGTTCTATCCAGAACCTGCGTACTTCCTTGTCGTTGCTGGAAAGCGTAAAACCGCTGTCGGCTTTCGGGTGCGAGAAGAACGTAGGATTAAAATCCATGCCCACACATACAGACCCGGCCCAATCAATCCAGTTGTCAAAGTGCACCGGCTCAAGCTCGTTGCGCTCGACACGCCTGCCGCCGGTCTCGGCGTAAATCGCGTGCAGGTTCAATCGATGCCTGCCCGGAATCAGGCTCAGGGCCTTACTCATATCCGCCCTTAGCTCATCAGCCGTCCGTGCCTTGCCGGGATAAGCACCCGTGGCGACGATTCCTCCGCCGCGCAGCCCTGCCGCATCCTCAAAACCACCAACGTCGTCACCCTGCCAGCAGTGGATGGAAATCGCAATTCTGCTTAATCTCTCCATCGCCCGGTCCGTATCAACGCCGTACTCGGCATAGCGTTCCCTCGCGATCGCGTAAGCTTTTTCAATATACTTTTGTTCAGACATCGTGGGCCTTCTAATCTCTTGTGCTCCCTGAATACTGTTAAGCCGGGTTACTCGCCAAGAAAGATTTTCGCAACGGCCCGTATTCTCACCGGGCCGAGCAATCCTGACGGATGCGAATATTGCCCCTGCGTAAGATGATTCTTGAGGATATTTGCCACGTCAATCCTCAGTTCATTGGCGCCTTCTCTGAGATGCCTGGTGACATCGACCACGTGTGGCGGGTACCAGCTTACGCCCACTCTCCGGCCGTTCAGCCAGACCTCGGCCACCTCGTACACCCTCCCGAGGTCAAGCTCAACCTGTAAATCATCATTCAACATTTCCGCAGCGACATCAAACGTCGTACGGTAATGACCCGTGCCGCTGTAGTGGCGAAACTGTGGCAACTGCCTCCACGAAACCAGGCTCTCAAGTCCCACTTTCGTCGTCGCCTCCAGGCCTACCCCGTCGCTGCCGCTTGCAGAAAGCGTCCACCCGCCGGTAAGGCGGACATCCTTTGGAACCGTCGCTTTCAGCTTTCTGACCGTCCCGTCGGACAGCCGCACTGTGCATTCACGGCTTTCTGAAATAAGCGCATATAACCGGCCCTGCTGGTCCATGGCCATCTCAGCACCCTCACATTCGACGGCATGGAGCACCTCCGGCCCGGCCGTAAACGCAATCAGCGCCGATTCAAGATGTCCCAGCCGCAACCTCACCCGAGTTTTCCCGCCGACGACTTTCCATTGGGCACAGACGGTTCTTTTGCCCGTATCCGCATCCCATATCTGAGGTATGAGACCTTTTTCAGAAAACTCTACCTCGCCGTCGAACCGCCCCCCCCAGTTCATAACAAAATACAACTGCCCACCCCTTACGCGCCGGTGCTGGTAACTGATAAGAGCATCCTCCGGATACCATCTCACCGACCGGCTCTCTTCGATAACCTTTCGCCAGCCCCGGTCTCGAGCGTCAACCACAAGACCCTGCGCCGAAGCAAGATCAAATTTCTTCCGAAGGGCCTCCGCCTCGACGGCGTGTTTCTGAAACGCGGACCATCGGTCCGGCTTCGGGCCACAGTATAATACTTTCGCGCCTTTTTCTATCATCAGCATTACTTTTCGTGCCTCTTCGAGCGTTTCTATATCACCCAACAGGCACAGGTTCCTGACCTCGTAGCGATTATCATCGCCTTGCCATATCCTGCTGAAGGTGTACTTGCTTGCCGCGTCCACGCAATTCAACGCCGAGACCGGCTGGTCGGTATCCTCCCCACGCGGAGGTTTCTCCGGCTCGCTGCTGGTGACAGGATATACAAGACAATCCGCCACCGGCCGGCCCGATTGAAGAACCCATTGCATACGTCTGGCCCACGAACCGTATTGCTTCATATATCTCCACCACGGAACGTTGCGATTCAAATGTATCTCCGCGTACATCCGCCAACCGGGCAGCGGCAAACCCTCCGGCGAATAAGCAAAACTGTGAAGCTGTACGCGGTTGACTCCGCGGGCATAATGCGCGTTGCTGAACCATCGCAGCATAGCGGGATTCGTTTCCCACGGCCCCCTCGGCTCAGCAAGTCCATAGCCTTTTTGTTGACCATTGGAAAAAGGATAAATCAGGCTCTGTTCCTGCCTGCTCAGGAAAGTCATAGCTTCCACCGAAGTTATCGGCTTGCCGAGCGTGTGAGAAACCCAGACCGCCTCCGGAAAATACACCCCCTCTTCTATCTCCGGAATATCACAATTACTGTATGCCTCGAAAAGGTCCCTGCTCAACCCTCTTCCATAAGCCTGCGGCCGGTGCCGCAGGCCGTAAGCGTTAAGTATTCTTCTTACGTTGATGTAGAAATTGTCTCTTACAAGCTGCTGCTGCGTCCTGATTACATCCGCAAGGATTTTCCCGCGATCCGGCCCGTACCCCACCAGGGCATACATCCGGGGCAGCAGTTCGTAACCGTTCAGCTTCGAAAACGCCTTATCAATCTGGGGCGTCCAGTAAGGCCTGCCGTCGTACTCCCAACTGTCGGACGCAACCTCCGTCAGTGTCCTGCCGAAATATTTCGACAGTTTCGGCTTTATTCGGCCAAGCAGGTAATCCAGGTGAAACTCTATCGCCTCCTTCGAGCCGGGGTCGGCCGGATAACCGTAAGCCTTGTCCAGACCCCCGCCGTATCCGACCGAGAATACGACAATCAGCCACTTGCCCGCAGGTACCTCCCAGAAAAGCTGCCCCTGCTCGCCGGAGAATCTGACATTCCCCGTAAGGTCAATGAAACTATCAGCCTGGACCGTCTTTTGTTGTGCGTCTTTCAGCCGCCACGCGAGGACCTTCGCACCGGCTGGCACACTTACTGTCACCTCGCTTCCGACCTGCTTCGGACCCTCCACGATGGTGACATCAGATTGCAACTTTCGCGAGCGGTACTTATTCGTTATCCAGGTTCCTCCCGGCGGCCAGCCCATTCCCATATTGATCGCAAGCTTGAAACCGTGACGCTGTGCCGCCGAACACGTATGCGCAAGAACATCGAGGAACTCTTCGGATAAATACTCCAACCGCTTATGCCCGACCATCGCCAGTTCTTTGTCAACGACCTCTTTCTTTCGCCACCACGCAAACTCGACAAAACGAAGCTCCGCACCTGCGATTCCGGCAGCAACCATCTCCTCTATCTCACGCTCCATCTCCTCGGCCGTGATCGCATTGTCAAAGCAGAACCAGTAAACCCACGGCCCTGCCTCCATCGGCGGGTTTTCAAAACCCTCCCCAAGCTCCCTTATATCCGTCGCGCGATAAGAATAATCTGTCGCAACAAACGACCGTCCTCGGCCCGTTGCGTATGATGCTCCAAGCACCATCAGCACGGCCGCACAAAGCCACGTTCTTACGGCAATTTTCGTGCCGCTCATTGACAGCCTCATCTCTGTTGTCGGTACGCAGATAAGCACATTCTTCCTGTTTGCAGGGCATTATCATCTCCAAAAGAATGT
Organism: uncultured Pirellulales bacterium; assembly: GCA_964429265.1. Taxonomy (GTDB): domain Bacteria; phylum Planctomycetota; class Phycisphaerae; order Sedimentisphaerales; family Anaerobacaceae; genus CAYSBK01. The sequence goes on from CAYSBK010000011.1 coordinate 13,659, forward strand.
GATGCAAGCACAAACAGGCGAAGCGGCGGTTTGCCCCAGGTCGTGCCGATGCGGGCTACCTGACCATCACTTGCCCCGAGTCCACCACGAGTATCTGGCCTGTTATGCAGCGGGCCTTGTCCGAACACAGAAAAACCACCGCGTTCGCAACGTCGTCACCTTTAATCTCACGCCGCAGCGCCGTCTTGCTTATGTAGTACGGGATGACCTCTTCGGGCTTTATACCATACTTCTTTGCACAAATCTTTATATACTGCGGGTTCCATATCTTTGAACCTTCAAACACATTGCCGGGACAGACGCAGTTCACGCGAATCCCGTGTTCACCCAGCTCCAGCGCCCATCCGCGCGCCATGTGCAGTTCACCGGCCTTGGTGGCGTTGTAAGGCGTGTTATCCTTGCTGGGCTCAAGCCCTGATTTCGAGCTTATGTTCACAATGCACCCGCCCGTGCCCTGGCGAATCATAATCCTTGCCGCCGCCTGCGCCATCAAGAAGTAGCCCGTCAGGTTCACTTCCAGCGCACGCCTCCAGTTCTCAACGGGCAAATCAACCAGTGCCCCCGCCGGCGCAATACCGGCTGCATTTATGAGAACGTCGAGACGCCGAAAATCCTCCATTACCCTGTCGAAGGCGCCGTCAACACTCTTCTGGTCCGTAACGTCACACGCAATCACCCCAACTCTCGCTGCCGCCAGTTCATCCGTGATTAGCCGCGAGGTCTGCGCTGCCGCTTCTTCATCTATGTCGACCAGGCAAACCGACGCCCCCGCACGTGCAAGGCCTATCGCGATACTTCTGCCGAGTCCGCTGCCGGCTCCGGTGACAACCGCAACACGCCCCTTCAGTTCGCCTGGGTTCGCCTGGCCCGGGCGCTTCTGATTCATAATCTCAACTCCGGTTCCACCATTTCATTCCTGTTGCGACAATTACGGAGATAGTATACCAGCAGGGCAATCCACGGGAAGCTGAAAATCGCCGGCGATAGACGCGATGAAGATTCGTTCGCCTTATCACAGCCCGCCGTCTTGCCTCAAATGCCCACCGCCTCCAGCATCTGCTGCGGCGTGCTTCTTTCGCCGAGCCCTTTTAATAATTTCGCACGCGCAGGTTCAAGTAACGCACCTACTTGCCTGTAAAATTCATTCTTTTCCTTAATGGTTTTGAAATTCCTTGCCGCCCACCTGCTCGTGTAGCCTAATCCACACTCTCGCTGCAGCATAGAATGCCCATATAATATCAGTGCCCCATCCAGAAACGTCGCCGCCATCGGCGCCAATTCGGCCGAGCCGAAATCATCGACAAACTTCTGCCCCGGGCGGTTCATCTCCGTCCCGACTAGTACCGGCAAATCCATCGCTCGAGCCAGTTGAACGACCTGGCGAAGGTTGCGCAGTTTCTCGTCTGTTTGCCCCGGCGTGTAGTTGCGGTCAGGAATGATATTGATCGCCGCAACGCCCGTCTTCATAGCGACGCTCAACAGCTTCTCAATTTCCTTTTCTCCCTCGCTGGTTCCGTCCAGCCAGGCCAGCGTCGGAACTCCGCCGGCGCTGAGAATGAAACTATTCACCTCTTCCATTCGCGGAAAAGCACCGCCGTCGGGCTGAACGTATCCGATCCCGCCCCGCTTCATCGTCTTGGCCCGAATCGCCGCCTGCAAACCCGTTCCGGCAGGCAGCTCAGGCAGCGATACGTCCACGCCGAGCTTTGCCCGCCAGAACCGTAACAACTCGCCGTCATCGGCAAATACCCGCCGAGCTTTCTTTGCATACGCCAGACAGATGTGTCGTTCCGTGGCATTGCCCGAGGGGGTCAGCGGACAAACGTCTTCTTCGTAGTCCAGCTCCACGGGACTGAGGAACTTGTTTACCCTTTCAACCAACGACTTGTTTCTTGCAGCGGCGGTTTCCCGCAGCTTGCGTGCGAATCCCTTCAGTGAATCAGGCAACTCGCGGCTCGCAAAGCCTGCGCCTATGTGGTAGGCAATCCCCGGTTCCCCCGGCGAATTGATAACCTTATCGAAAAACTCCGGAATATGAACGCGGGTCTCTATCCCGACGCACCCTTTCAGGTTCAAAACGGCCGACGCCTCGTAGAACTCTTCAAGACCGTCGAGAACGTCGAAGTCGACGATCCCCGCCACGGCCAGCCCCGCCTTGCGCGCCAGCCACGCAATCTTCGTGGGCGAGTAACCGCACGCATTATAAGAAAAAAAAGTGTGGTAATGAAGATTAACGTCGCTGCCGGGCTCAGGCAGCTCTATCCGGCCGGCCTCGACAAGCTCCACGAGCCTGCCTAAAGCATCCCTCCTTTCCTGAGGATCAAAACTGTCCAGCTTCTTCTCAAGCTCTTCGATATGCATCGGTCAATCCCCGCCGAGCCCGCCCCCGCCGCGACACGCGCCAAAACGACCGTCCCAGACCTGCGTTTCTTTCGGCCGATACGTCGTGAGCTTGAAAGACTTTTCAATTATTTGTCTTGCCTGCTGCAGCGAGCTTAGCTGGCCCGTCGCAATTGCCTGCGTGATAACGTTTCCAGCCGCCGTTGCTTCAACGGGCCCGGCCACCACAGTCTTCCCGCTGGCGTCGGCGGTAAACTGGCACAACAACCGGTTCTTGATACCACCGCCGACCATATGCACCACGTCCACCGTCGAACCGGTTATCTCTTCGAGCCATTCAAAAATCTGCCGACTCCGCAATGCAAGACTCTCCAGGATGACCCTCACAAGCTGTCCCTTGTCGTCCACAGGCTTTTGCCCGCTGCCTCGAAGGTAGTCGTTTATCTTCCGGACCATATCGCCCGGACGATGAAACTCACCGTATTCCACGTCCGCAATGCATCCGGCAAAAGGCTCCGCCTCGGCAGCCATCTCGGTCAGTTGCGAATACGAAAGCTCCGTGCCCTCGTTCTCCCATTGCTTCTTGCATTCCTGGATCATCCACAGGCCCATCATATTTTTCAGCAGGCGAATCGTGTCGTTGACGCCCCCTTCATTGGTAAACTCCAGCCCGAAGGTCTTGTCATTTATCACCGGATGCGGCACCTCCAGCCCTATCAGGCTCCACGTCCCGCACGAGTTATACGCCCAGTTCCCGCCCGTTGCGGGAATCGCCGCAACCGCAGCCGCCGTGTCGTGCGAGGCCGCCGCAATCACAGGAATCCGTTTGCAGCCAAGCTCCCTCGCCACCCCTTTCGTCAGTTTGCCCACCACCGTGCCCGGCGATACTATCTCGGGCATAATCTCGATCGGCAGCGACAGCCCCTCGAAAACCTCTTTCGCCCAGCAACCCGTCCGCATATTCATCAACTGGGAAGTACTGGCCAGGGAGTATTCAGCAAAGCTTTCACCACAAAGATGGTAGGCCACCAGGTCGGCTATGAACAGCAGCTTTCTCGCCTCGTTGAGAACCTTCGAATCCGCCAGCCGCATCGCAAGCAGTTGATACACCGTATTTATCTGCATAAACTGTATGCCGGTGCAGTCATAGATCTGCCGTTTGGGCATCAGCTCGAATGCTTTCTCCATCATCCCGTTGGTTCGGCCGTCACGGTAATGATAGGGGCGCTCCAGCAGTCTGCCGTCCTCGCCGAGCAAACCAAAATCGACCCCCCAGCTATCCACCGCGATTCCGGCTACGTCGCCGCCTGCCTGGTGAATCGCCTTGCCCAGCCCCGTCTTTACCTCTCGCAGGATGTTCTCGAACGGCCATCGTAAGGAGTTGTCCTGCTCGACCGGACCGTTGGCAAAGCGATGTATCTCTTCAAGCTCCAGCAGTTCATCCGAAAGGCTCCCGAGCATTACGCGGCCGCTGGCAGCACCCAAATCGACCGCAATATACTTTCTTGACCTCGCAACCGTCACGGCTGTCTCCTCCCGGACCACCGCATACCCCCAGAGGCTCCGACACCCTGTTGGCACGCATCATCCGCGCTGACACCTGACTTTTCACACCCACTGGGGAATCTGCCCCGCAGAACCACCATCGGTATGTCCTCAATCAATTCAGCAACCGGTCAAATCATCGACGGCAATGCTACCACAAGGTTTCGAATAGTGTCAACAGAGCGCCCCGGCGGTATCCGCGGCGGCGCGATTTTTGCTTGTACGGCGGTGTGCAATCTGCTATGATGCTTCGCACGCGGCCGTAAAGGCCGCTGTGACGGCCATCGTGGTTGTCCTGTGCTTCTGCACGCCCGGCCTCGGTGGTCTGCTTGAATTCAGCTACTGATAAGTTGAGTGCGTTGTGTGCAGTCGAATTGAAGGACCCTGACGCTATGGATTTTTGTATCGAGGATACACGCAAGAAACCTACCCCGAAGCTGACGCAGCTTATCGCCGACGGCCTTATTACCCTCGACCACGCAAAAGACTGGCTTCGCACCATTTACGAGATTCGCTTCTTCGAAGAGAAGGTATTTGAGCTTCTCGGCCGCAACATCATCAAGGGCGCCTCTCACCTTTACGCCGGCCAGGAGGCCGTCGCCGTCGGTGCGATTGCCGCCATCGAACGCGGCGACGTCATCGCCTCCACCCACAGGGGCCACGGTCACTGCGGCGCGATAGGCAACAAGTACTGCAACAGCGAGAGCGACCGCCAGACTCACTGGAATCGTATGATGGCCGAACTTATGGGCCGACAGACAGGCTACTGCAAAGGCAGGGGCGGCTCGATGCACATCGCCGACGTCGAAAGGTGCAACAATCTCGGCTCAACCGGTATCGTGGGCGGAAATCAGGCGCCGGCCGTCGGGGCTGCTCTGGCCGAGAAGTACAAGAAAACCGGCCGAGCCGTGCTCGTGTTCTTTGGTGACGGCGCCGCCAACACCGGCAGCTTCCACGAATCGATGAATCTGGCCTCGACCCTCCGCGTGCCCCTGGTGGCCGTGGTGGAGAACAACCTTTATGGAATGAGCGTGCCGTTTTCCGGCAGCCCCGTCGAAGGTGCCGCCCGCGCAAGCAACATAACCGATATCGCCGAACGTGCCTTTGCCTACAACATCCCCGCCATGATCGTCGACGGCCAAGACGTCGTCGCCGTGTACCTCGCCGTCCGTTCCGCCGTGAAAACCGCCCGAACCGATATGCAGACCGTCCTGGTCGAAACCAAAACTTATCGCTGGTACGGCCACAGCAGAAGTGACCCGCGCGCCTACCGCACAAAGGAAGAAGAAAACGCCTGGCGCAAACGCGACCCGATCACGGTTCTCAGGGAAAAGTTGCTCGAGGAAAACCTTGCCTCGCCGGAAGAACTCGACCGGATAAAAGACACCGCGTTCAACACCATCGAGCAGGCAACTCAATTCGGCCTCGACAGCCCCTGGCCGGATCCCGCGGATGTGTGCAAGGACGTCTACGTTGAAGAAACCTACCCTGCCGAAGTGGTTGAGCAGGACAAGGTTATGAGCAAAAAGGTGGCCCAGGCTACCGAGGTCTTCCACAAAACCGTCGCTTCGTCAAACGCCCGAACAAAGAAGCAGGCCGTCGAACAGGCCAAAGAACGGCTTAAGGCCGACTTCGGAATGGACGTTATGACCATTGCGCAGGCTGTTTCTGCCGCCCAGGCCGAGGAAATGAGAAGAGACCCCAATGTCATCGTACTGGGTGAAGACGTCGGCCTTTACGGCGGAGCCTACCAGGCAACGCGCGGCCTGCTGGCTGAATTCGGCAAAGACAGGGTCATCGACACCCCCATATCCGAAGCGGCAATTGCCGGTTCCGCTGTCGGTGCCGCCCTTCGCGGCCTCAGACCAGCCGCCGAGATTATGTACGTCGATTTCATCACCATCGCTCTGGACCAGTTGGTTCACGTCGGGGCGTATAACCGTTATATGTTCGGAGGAAAAGCCAAGGTGCCGATGGTCCTGAGAACCGAAGGCGGCGTCGGCAGGTGCATCGCTGCCCATCACAGTGAATCTCTTGAGGCCTGGCTTATGCACGCGCCGGGGCTTTACGTCGTGATGCCCTCGACGCCCTACGACGCGAAGGGCCTGCTCAAGGCCGCTATCCGCTCAGACAACCCCGTCGTATTCATCGAACACAAGGCGACCTACGGGCAGTTCGGCCCGGTCCCGCCCGGAGATTACATCATACCGCTTGGTGTCGCAGATATAAAAAGACCCGGCCGGGACGTTACGATCGTCAGCTACAGCAGAATGGCGACGTGGTCGCTCCAGGCCGCCGAGATACTGGCCGAAAAACACGGCATAAGCGCCGAGGTCATCGACGTGCGGACCCTGAAACCTCTGGACGTGGCCGCGATTGCCCAGTCGGTCCGCAAAACGGGAAAGCTCGTCACCGTCAGCGAAGGATTCTGCGTTTGCGGGGCGGGCAGAGAAATAACCGGCGCATTTATGCAGTACCGCTTCGAAGACGGCTCCACCGGATTTGACTACCTTGATGCCGCTCCCGTTAATCTCGCTGCAAAGGATGTGCCGCCGCCGATGAGTGAACCGCTCGAACTGGCCAGTATCCCCAGCGTTGAGCAAATCGTCGAAACCGTCCGCTCAATGGTGTAAGTGATTTCTCTTGCGAGGGTTTCTAAATGCCGAAAGAAATACGACTGCCGCAACTCGGCCAGACAATGGAAGAAGGCACCGTCGTCGCCTGTACGGTCAAGGTCGGCGACTACGTAAAAAAAGGCGACGTGATTTTCGAAATCGAGACCGACAAGGCAACCATCGAAATGGAATCGCCCGACGAAGGCTTCGTAAAGCACATCCTCGCCGAGCCTGACCAGACGCTGCTGGTCGGCGACGTGATGATGGTCTTGGGTGAGGAAAACGAAGACGTCCCGGACAGTTTTATCCAATCCCTGAAAGCCGTCCAGCCGCAGACCACCGAAGCCACCCCCTCGGTCACCGCCGACCGGCCGGAAGAACCGCAGGCTCCCGCAGCCGCCCCGCAGGGCAAGGCCAAGGCCTCCCCGCGGGCAAAAAAGCTCGCCGCCGAACTGGGCGTTGACCTGGCGACGATCACCGGTACCGGCCCGGCCGGGCGAATCACCGAAAAAGACGTCACCCAGGCCGCAAAAAGCAAAACCGAAGCCGCCGCCCAACAGCCGCGTCTTGGTGCAACCATACCGCTCAGCAGGATTCAAAAGATAACCGCCGAAAAAATGGCTAAATCCGGACGGGAAATACCTTCTTTCAGCCTCACTGCAAAGGTTGATGTCACCGAACTTGTAGAATACAGGGACCGGCTGAACCAAACCGCCGACATAAAAATCTCTTACAACGACTTCATACTGCGAGCCGTTGCAATCGCGATGGAGCAGTTTCCGGTTATGACCGGAACCTGGCGGGACAATGAAATCCGCCTGGCCGACAGCATCAACATCGGATTGGCCGTTTCCGTAGGGGACGACCTGGTTGCACCCGTCGTCAAGGACGTCAACACCAAAGACCTCCCGCAGATAGCACGTTGCAGCCGCGACCTCATCGCAAAGGCACAGGATAATAAACTGCAGCCCGCCGACCTTGAAGGAGCAAGTATCACCGTAAGCAATCTCGGCTCCTTCTACGTGCATTCCTTCACCCCGATTGTCATACCAGGCCAGTGCGCCATCCTCGGCGTAGGACGGATAACCGATACCGTCGTGCCGGCCGACAAGGGCAGCGCCACGAGAAAGATAATGACCATCACCCTCTGCGCCGACCACAGGATCGTCAACGGAGCCTATGCCGCCCGTTTCCTGAACCGAATAAAAGAAATCCTCGAAGACGTTTCCACCCTTGCCTGAGACCTCGCGTATGTCTGCTCTCGTGAACAATTGCATAGACAATAACGCCGGGCAAGGCCGCCTGTTTCGCTCATTCCAGCAACACTTGTTGAGGAGCCGGCTATGGCTGATAAATTCGATTGCGTGGTAATCGGCAGCGGTCCGGGCGGCTATGCCGCCGCCATTCGTGCTGCCCAGCGGGGGGCCTCCGTCGCCCTGGTCGAAAAAGATCGCCTCGGCGGGACCTGCCTGAATTGCGGGTGTATCCCTTCAAAGGCACTGCTCGCCTCCGCCAGGACACTGCTTGCAGCGAACCGCGCCGCCGAAATGGGCATCGACATCGAATCGGCAACTGCCGACTGGCAAAAAATACAGTCGAGAAAAAACACCATCACGACCGCCTTGGCAAAGGGCCTGGCGGGATTGATTGCCGCCAACGGAATAACGGTGTTTGAGGGCCTCGCCGCGGTCACCTCACCGAACAAGGTCACCGTCTCTACCGATTCCGGCCGGATAGCCGTCGAAGCCGACAAGATAATACTCGCTACCGGCTCCGAGCCGGCCCAACTGCCGGCCTTACCCTTTGACGGACAAACCGTCCTCAGCAGCAAAGACGCCCTTGAACTGCAACAAATGCCCGAGTCGCTGCTCGTTGTGGGCGGCGGAGTCATAGGCTGTGAATTGGCTTGCGCCTACGCAGCCCTGGGAACGAAGGTAACGATTGTCGAGGCCCTTGCCCGCCTGCTGCCGATGCAGGACGAATGGGTCGGCCGGCTCCTGGCACGTCAGTTCAGCGGACTCGGCATAACCGTCCTGACCAACACCACTGTCGCTTCCGCCGAAAAGAATCAGACCTCGGCAACGCTCACTCTGCAGGACGGCCGCCGCATCGAGGCCGAAAAGGTCCTGGTGGCGGTGGGCCGAAAGCCCGTCTGCGACCCGCAGACAATCCAGGCCCTGGGCTTAAAGATGACCGGTTCCGCAATAGCCGTAAACCGCAAAATGCAAACCAGTTGTCCCGACGTCTACGCTGTCGGCGACGTCGTAGGCACCACGTATCTCGCGCACGGAGCGTTTGCCGAAGCCGAGGTAGCCGCGGCCAATGCCACCGGCGGCGACCGGCAAATCGCCGACTACTCGCTCATACCACGAGCCGTCTATACGTTTCCCGAGGTCGCCTCGGTCGGTATGACCGAGCAGGATTGCAGGAACAGGAACATCGATGTTTCCGTCGGCAGGTATGCCTTCAGGGCTAACGGCCGAAGCCTTGCTGAAGCCGAAACCCTCGGCGAAGTAAGGGCGCTCAGGGATACCGCGACCGACACAATCGTGGGTGTAACGATGGTCGGCTCGATGGTGACCGAGCTTATCGCTGCGGCCGCGGCCCTTATAGGCACCAAGCGGGACGTCGCCACGGTCAATTTCCCTCATCCCACCGCCTCCGAGGCGCTCAAGGAAGCCATTGAAGACGCCTTCGGCCTGAGCCTGCACAACCCGCCGGGCCGTCGGTAGCAACGGCCCACCACCTTCGCATTCCTTCAACGGTGCTATTTGTCCATCCGGCCGTTATTGGTTCCTGCAGTGCTCTGTTGAAACCCCTAAGAGTCTGCGATAAGGGCTGGCTGATGAAGAGGTTATGGAAGCATAAAATACTCTTGCGTGGAGGTGCACTGCCATCCGTGCCATGACCAGGTCGCCGGTCACCTCGGCAAAACAGGCGATGCGTATCGCCGAAGCTGCTCTGCCGCAGTATTCGTCGGTCTATTCACGTCACGATTTCGCCCGCACCGTCGTGCCCCGCGAACCAGACGCTCCCCCGCCGTCTGCACCGCGTTGTGTTCGTTCTACGTGAAGCGGCGGAACACCTCGGCCAGTGAAGTCGTGATCGCCCCGGGCCTGCCCTGGCCGATCAACGCATCGTCGAACCTCACCACCGGCACGATATCCTTGGTCGTTACCGCAATGAAAAGCTCCTCCGCACCCGCGGCATCTCCAACCGCCACCGACTCCTCCGCGACCTCCAGCTCCAATTCCGCCGCAGCCTTCAGCACGTACTTCCGCGTTATCGACGGCAGAATATTGGCCGTCAGAGGAGCCGTCCGCAGCCGCCCCCCCATCACCGCGAAAAACGACGAGCTTGTGCCCTCCGTTATCAAGCCCGACTCATCCACGAATATCGCCTCTTCGCAACCCCTCTTCGCGGCCTCCATCCTTCCCAGAACGTTCGGCAACAGGTTCAGAGACTTTATGTCGCACCGCTTCCACCGAACGTCCGCCACCGTGCATACCGCAATACCCTCCGCCTTCGCACGCGGGTCGTCGTCAACCTGCGTTACCGTCAGCAGAAAGTTCGGCTTGCTGTCCGCCTGCGGAAGGTGGCTGCGAGGACCGCTGCCCCGCGTAATGTGGAAATATATCTTGGCGTCCGGTATCTGCGCCTGCTCAAAGGCCCTGATTACCTGCTGGCGAACCCACTCGATATCGACGCCCCGTATCTCTACCGCCTCCAGGCTGTTCGCCAGCCGCTCCAGGTGGTCATCCAGCGCGAAAAGCCGGCCGTCGTAGCTGCGAACCACCTCGTAAACCCCGTCCCCGAAGAACAGCCCCCTGTCCAGGTATGCCGGAGCAACCTCCTCCATCGGCATCATCTTCTCGCCAACGATCGCAACTTCCATACTTTTGCCACCTGCCGCAGAAAACCCTTTACAAGCCTCGACCCAGGCGGTAATATATCGCTTTCGGCTGTATCAGCAAGCCAAAAACCTTGGAGTGCAACGTATGTACGCAGTAATCGAACACGGCTCGAAACAATTCAGGGTCACCGAGGGTGACCGCATAAATATCGACCTGGCCGACGTCGAACCAGACGCCCAGACCATCGAGCTATCGAAGGTCCTGCTCGTAAGCGACGGCAAGAAGATCAAGATCGGCACCCCGTACGTCAAGGGCGCCAGCGTCATCGCCTCGTTCGGACGCACCGCCGCCGATGCCGTCGTCAAGGGCCCAAAACTCTACCCCGCATATCTGCGACGCCGCAAAAACAGCAGAAGGCGAATCGGCCACCGCCAGAAGTATCACCAGGTCACAATCGAAAAAATCCAGGCTTAACGGCACCCTCCTGCCACGACCTGCACGCCGACGCGCACCAGCCGCTCCGCTCAGCTGCCCCCGCGCACATCACCCGCGTCTTGCTGTTTAACATAGCGCTCTGTCACGCCCGCGGCAAAAATACGCCACTTCTCCGCGCCGTGCTCGATGAAGTACCGCATGGAACCGTCCTCCACAAGCTCACCCAGCACGGCCTTTCGCACCTGAGCCTGCGGTACCTGCCGCAACAACTGCTCCCGAAGCTGCTTCAGCTCCGCAAGAAACAACCCGTGACTATCCGTGAAAATACGCTCCAGCTTCTTCTTTATATGTCCCGCATACGCCGGGCACGCACCGTCCGTACAGACCGCGATCTGCAGATCGCCGCGCCTGACCACGGCCGGCACATAAAAATCGCACAACTCCGGGTCGTCCACCACGTTGCAAAGAACCTCCAGCTCCTGGCAGTCGCTGTAAATCTGCCTGTTCAACTGCTGGTCGTTCGTCGCCGCTATCGCCAGAACCGCCCCCGCAAGATACCGCTTCGAATACTTGTCCTCAACCAGCTCCACCAGCCGCCGGCCGGACAACGCCGTGCGGGCCTCCTCGATCCTGTCCGCTACCAACACCACCCGCGCACCGGCATCGAGCAGCGACCCGGCCTTGCGAACCGCTACCGCACCGCCGCCTATAACCACCGCCCGCCGGCCGCTCATCTCCAGAAATATCGCGTACTTGGCCATAGCAAACCATTCTACCACAACCGCTGCTGGCCAAATATGAAATTATTGGTAGTGGCTCATCATATTTGGCATACGAAAATGCTGATTTTCAAGCCCGCAGGGGGTTGGCCTGTGAATTACCGGTCTGATAATTCATTCCGGCAATGAAACCACTTATGGCTAAAAAACGCCTGCCCTCATAAAGCGAGCCCGACTACCCGGAATTGCCGCTGTCGTTCTTCGCCTGGCCAAGCTGGTTCCCGCCGGTGCCGCAGAGGCGAACGGCAAAGGCTTTGCACGGAGTGTGGTGACTGGGGTCTCCACCGGGCGGCTGAGGCGGTTGCATTGCGGCGGTGGATATGTTCAGAACTTGACCTGGGGCACCTGTGTTTTTGCCTGTTCGGTTGCCTGGAAATACTCGGCGGGGCGGACGCCTGCGCGACGGCAAAAGAACGAGCCGAAGAACTCCCTGGAATAGGAGTTGAGCTGTCTGACGGCGTCGTTGTACCTTTTCCGCGCGACGGCGATGCGGTTTTCGGTGCCTTCGAGTTGGTCCTGCAGGGCCAGGAAGTTTTCGTTCGCCTTCAACTGGGGATAGGCTTCCTGCAACAGCAACAGCCGGGACAACAGGCCGCTCAGCTCGTTAGATGCGGCGATTTTGTCCTCCCTGGTGTCGGCCTGGAAGTACTTTGTGCGGGCATCGGCGATGTGCTGGAGGAGCTCTTTTTCGTGTGCGGCGTAGCCCTTGACTGTTTCAACGAGGTTGGGGACAAGGTCGAGCCTGCGCTGCAGGGCGGCATCGACGTTTGACCAGGCGGTCTTTACCGCCTCATCGAGTCGAACGGCCCTGTTGTATCCCTTAAGATACCAGGCGAACCCAGCCAGGCCCAGGACGGCCGCAACGGCCAGTACGACGACCAAAACAACCCATATTTTGCCTGTATTCTTCATCATTCGCGGCCTCCCAATCAGCCACCATTGTTAGTCGCTTTTTTGGCCTTGTAAAGCATTACCAGCCTCCACTTGCACCGCCGCCGCCGAAGCCTCCGCCCATTCCGCCGCCGAATCCACCGAATCCGCCGCCGAAGCCGCCTCCGCCGAACGAGCCGCTTCTGCCGTAGCCGCCGTAGCCGCCGTAACCGCCGAATCCGCCCCACATAAAGGGCAAAAAGAACCACCAGCCCAGGCCGCGGCCGATTCCGCCGAATATGATTAACAGCAAAAACAGAAGCGGCAGGAAGCTGCAACACGGCAGGCCGGGCCTTCTGTGCCGCACGGGCACAGGAGCGAGCCTCGGCATACCCGTCAAGGTCACGCCGGTATGCTCGGCGATCCTGCGGATGATCCGCAGGTTGGCCTGGTAGATGCCCTGGCTGTACTGGCCTTTCCTGAGGTACGGCACGAGGACTTTTCTTCCTACCTGGCCGCAAAACTGGTCCGTTATGAAGCCCTCCAATCCGTAGCCGACTTCGAAGCGGTAGCGTCTGTCTTTGACCGCCAGAGTGAAAAGCATTCCGTTGTCCTTGCCTTTTTGGCCGAGCTTCCACTTCTGGGCCAGCTCGATGGAGAACTGTTCGATGGGCACGCCGCCGGTTGTTTCAACGGTCAAGACGATGTACTGAACCGATGTTTTTTGTTCCAATTCCTGTAGAAGGCCGTTCAGCGATTGTTCTTCGGGGGTGTCTATCACGTTCGCATAATCCTGCACGTAACGGTCCGGCACGGGCAAATCGACGACCGCCGCCTGCGGCGCCGCGGCGGGCCATAGCATTGCAAGAACGGTTACGACAGCAAAGGCGGTCTTCGGCATAATCAGACCTCAAGCTCATCCACTATCTGCGCCAGTTGCTCTGCGACGGCGTACAGCGATTCGAACGTCGTCTGAATCACGGCCTGTTGTAAGGCGGGCTTGTGGTGGCGCCATCCTATCGCGGTCAGGATGGGATCGGTCTTTATCCCAAACAGGCTCGTCGCTTCGGCCAGGGTCGGGGCGGTGCGGTTGGGCCTGTCGCGGCCTTTGAGCCAGAGCATCGCCCGAAGCAGCGGCAGCAGGGCTTTTGCGGCGGAGGTAAGCACGTCGCGTATGAGCTTCTTGTTCGCTGCGGCGGCGATGTATGCCTGCCTGAGCCTTATGAGGGTGGCTTTCAATTCACGCTCGCATTGGAGCCGAACGTTTTCCGCGGCGATGGTGAGGTCTTGAAATGGGTCATCTCCATAAATCGTTTTGTGCGTGAGCTGGAAGTCGAGGAACTCGATGCTGAATACGTCGAGAGACCTTGCTATGTACGCTGGCGTCATCAGAAGGGGCGCGGCGACCTTTTTTCTGCTCATAGGTTTCGCCATCGCGGCGATGGCGTCCAGGACGCTGAGGCGGTGCTGGCCGAGTACAAGGACCGTATTTATGTCGCTTTTGCCGGGACTGAAATCGTCGGTGAGGCTGCTGCCGACAACGGTGATACTCTGGAGGTTATCGCCCAGCGCCTCGGTAAGTCGCTCGGCAAAGAGGGTGAGCGGTTCGTGAATTTCCCCGCGAAGCCCGTCCAGCGCCAGGTTCAGCTTGTCTTGAGCCATCTTTCCTTTACCCCTTTATCCCGAAACACGCCTTCAAGCCGGTCAGGTTACTATAGGGATTTGCCTGCCTTGGTACAACTGCAATTATGGGGGCGGTGGTTGTCGTTTCCGGCTGCGTGGCGGGGCGGGTGCTTTGGCGGTTGCCTTGACCGGCCGGCCGTGAAACATATACTCGAGCCAAGGGTGCTGGTTTTTGCCCGTTGTCGTCGGCCCGAACTCAAACAGGGAGATGAACGAGTATGAACTGCGTAGTTGCGGCACTGTGTGCGTGCACGCTATTGTCCTGCGCCGGTTGCAGTGGTCGTGGCCAGGGTAAAATTGTGGTGAAGGAGCTACGATGCGAGTACCTCGTGGACCCCGTGGGTATTGATACGGACAAGCCGAGGTTCAGTTGGGTTCTCGAATCGGTTCGGCGGGCGGAGAAGCAGACTGCTTACCAGATCATCGTTGCCGGCAGTGCGGAGAAGGCAGCAAGAAATGAACCCGATAAGTGGGACAGTGGCAAGGTGGTTTCGTCGCGGTCGGTGAATGTCGAGTACGGCGGCAGCGCTCTTGGCAGCGGCGAGGTTTGCTGGTGGAAGGTGCGGTGCTGGGATAAAGACGGCAACGCGGGGCCCTTCAGCGACGTGGCGAGGTTCGAGATGGGCCTGCTGAGAGAAAGCGACTGGCAGGGGAAGTGGATTGGAGCCGAGCGGGGTGTTTCATCGCCGTTACTGCGGAGGGAGTTTGCGATTGGGAAAAGGCCGGCACGCGCGAGGCTGTACGTTTCGGGCCTCGGCTGGAGTGAGGTTTATATCAACGGCAAGAAGGTGGGGGATAATGTGCTTGACCCCGCCACCAGCGAGTATCACAAACACATTTTGTATGTCACGCACGACGTAACGGAACTGCTGCGTCCGGGAGCGAATGCCATCGGCGTTATGCTGGGCAACGGGTGGTACTGCGAGCCTGGGTACCCGGTATATGGTGATTCGCCGCGGGTGCTTCTGCAGATGAACCTGGAATTTACGGACGGCAGCAGGATGAGCATTGTGAGCGACCGGTCCTGGAAGACTGCGCCGGGGCCTATTACGCATAATGATTTCTGGGTCGGCGAGGTATATGATGCGCGTGCCGAAAAGCCGGGCTGGGCAAAGGCCGGCTATGACGATTCGGATTGGCGCCCGGCGTTAATCAAGAGCAGTCCCGGAGGGAAAATGGTCCCACAATTGATGTCGCCTATCAAGGTAGTTGCGACGATGAAGCCGGTGGGACTATTCAACCCGCAGCCGGGGATATATATTTACGATATGGGCCAATTGTTTGGGGGGTGGGTTCGGGTGAAGGTGAAAGGCCCGGCCGGTACGAAGCTGACCATCAAGTATTCGCCGCGGATGAAACAAGATGATAGCGGCGGCAGCGGGGCCGGGCTTGCGCGGGTTGAGGGTATGGACCGTTATATTTTGAGAGGCGACCCGCAGGGTGAGATATACGAGCCGCGATTTACCTATCACCCGGTACGGTATGTTCAACTGGAGGGTTATCCGGGCGAACCGAACCTCAACACAGTGGAAGGCAGGGTGGTACGGTCGGCGGTGGATATGTCGGGCGACTTTGAATGCTCGAGCCCGCTATTGAACCGGATTCATCGTAACGTGGTCTGGACGCTTGGCAACGAGCTGTTCGGCATTCCGCTGGACTGTCTTTATCGTGAGCATTGGGCATGGACGGACCCGGCGACGGTGGCGGGGACACTTTACACGAGGAAGTTTATGCCCCGGTTCTGGACGAAGTGGCTCAGGGACATACAGGATGCGCAGTTCGATAACGGGGCGGTGCCGATCATAGCTCCGAATTACCGGATAAAGGACCGTCCAAAACACGAGAAGGTCCACGCTTCGTCCGCGGCGGAAAAGGACAGGATTGACCCGGCCTGGGGCGGCAACTATCCGCTGCTGGTCTGGTATTTGTACCAGTACTACGACGACGAGCGCATATTGGCCGAGCACTATCCGAGCTTGAAGAGATGGATCGGGTATCTTGGTTCGACGGCCGCCGAGTATATCGTAAGCACGGGTATTTACGGTGACCATATGGTGCCGGGGCCGCGGCCGGGTGAAGAGCAGTTCAGGTCGAAAGAGACGCCGCCTGCACTGGTCTGGACGGCATATTACTATCGAGGTGCGGCGGTTCTGGCGCGGATAGCGAAGCGGCTGGGCGAAGAGGCTGATGCGAGGCGGTACAGTGTGCTTGCGGAGCGCATCAAGGAGGCTTTCAACAGGAAATGGCTGGATAGACGAAGCGACCGGTACGCCACGGGTTCGCAGACGGCAAACCTGGTTCCGCTGGCGATGGGAATCGTGCCGGCCACGAGCGAAAAAGCCGTGCTGGAGAACGTGATACGAAACATTAACGAGAAATACGGCGGGCATCTTCATACGGGTAACATCGGTACGATTTGTTTGATTGATACCTTGACTCAACGAGGATACGGCGACGTGATGTACAAGGTGGCCACACAGACCACTTACCCGGGTTGGGGATATATGGTCGCCCGGGGAGCCACCACGATCTGGGAAGCGTGGGGGCTGGGCGACGGGCAGGAAAGTATGATTATGTGGGCTACGATTGACGAGTTCTTCTACAACGATATTGCCGGCATCGTCGGGCCGGAATACTACGGGCCCGAGGATATGAAGCCGGGTTTCGAGCAGATTCGTATCAAGCCCCACGTGCTGGGCGACCTGACCTATGGCGGGGCTTCGTTCAGGACCGTCCGGGGCCGGGTCAGTTCGCAATGGTGCAAGAAAGATAATTCCATCAATTTGAAAGTGAGGATACCAGTCAACAGCACGGCGGAGGTAAGCGTGCCCAAAATCGGGCTGAAGGATGTTACGGTCGCCGAAGGTGGTAAGACCGTTTACACCGGCGGCGGATTCATCGAGGGCGTGTCCGGTATCACCGGCGCTGTGGAAACCGATGACTACGTGACGTTCAAAACGGGGTCGGGGTCTTACCACTTCGTCTTACGGCCGCGCTGAGCGAGCGGCTTGCAGGCCTGGTCGATCAAGCCTTTCCGATCGGAATGGATAATTCACGCCGACGCGAATGCCGGGAAACAACACCACTTGCGCACAAACAACGGGTAGGCGGCAATGCCGTACGAGATACCCCGCCGGAAACCGGGCTGGGCACCGCGGTTTCCGGCAACTGTCGAATTGCATTAATCAGGAAGCGGCTTGAGTTCGAAATAGTCGATGTCGAAGCCGGCGTTCTGGGCGAGAATGGCACAGCCGACGCCTTCGGTGAAGGGATTCTGCATATACATACCCTTTTTGCTGCCCGGCATTTCATTGACGGGCTCTTCGCCGTTCAGTCCGTAGAAGACCCGCCACTGTTTCGTTTTGAGGTTCCAGACGGTTTTGATTTTTACGACATCGGGCACCTTGTCCAACTTGAGGTCTGGAGATTCACCGAGGCCGATGTCACCTTCCCTGATATATACACCCTGTTTTGAGGCAAGGCCGTCTTCGAATATCAGTCCTACTCCCTGATAACTTCTTGCCTTGGGGTGGAAGCGGAAGTTCTGCAGTACGAAATAGGCCTCGAAGGAGCCGTAGCCGACGGCACGATTGATGCCACTCTGGCGGCCCGGGGCGTATATGGAGAGTTGGCCTTTTCCGTTGAACCGGCCTATGTAGCTTCTGTAGTCGATCCATCCGTCGTTTTGCAGTTTTGGGCCGTCGAAGGTTTCGACTATGTGCCTGACGGGCATCGGGGGATATTTCAGCGCAGGTGCGGGGGTGGTTGCCCATTTGAGGTTGAAGGCGTAGTGCTGCTTGCTGCTTATAAGATGTATCAGGCCGTTTGTGGCCTGGCAGACGGCGAGGTAGCCGAGGTGTTCGCCGGTTCGCTGGCTCATCGTGAAGACGTACCCGTTCAGTGAACCTACGCCCCGGCCGGGGCCGTCATCGGTGACAAGCCGCCTGTAGGGCCAGGTTTTTCCGTCGTCTTCGGAGACCGCGCAGAAAAGGCCGCGTACCTTTCGGCGGACGCCGGCGGCATCGGTGATGGTGATACCGCGGTCCGCAAAGGAGGCAAAAAACAGCGGTCCCTCGCGCAGTTTGAGCAGGACCAGGCGTTGACCGCCGTGTATTGGTGGAAAGTCGCTGGGCTTGTAATCCCATGTTTTGCCGCGGTCGGTCGAGATGATATATGGCATCTTGCCGTCGACCTTGGTATCGCGCGTGAAGGCAAAAAGCCGACCATCGTCGAGCTGGGTAACTCCGGGGTGGTTGCCGCTGATGGCACCGCCACAGCTATGCCAGGTAATGCCTTCGTCCCGGCTGAACCAGAGGGTGGGGCTGCCGTCGGAGGTAAGGGCGATCGTGCCGTCCTTCATTCTGAAGACGGCTTCCACGGGCATATGGCCTCCTTTGTGTCCCGGCAGGATTATGCGCGCCCTGGACCAGGTGGCGCCGTTGTCCTTGCTGGTTCGCATGATGACGACCATATTGTTGTACCCGGCGCCGAATCCCACGCCGCTGAAATGGTAGATGGTGCCCTTATCGTCATACCACATAGCCGGTGCGTGGTCGTTTCGGTCGGGTGCGTCCCAGAAAGGCGAGGCGGGCTGCCATTCGTCGGCACCCCAGACGAGTCGGCTGGCCGCCTGGGCCAATTCCCTGTTCTTTTCGGCAAGGCAGGTGTACCAGCAGGCGATAAGGTCACCGTTCGGACATTCGACGATGGCGGGGTCATGGTTGTGCAGGGCGAAAACCGGACCCGCCGCCGAAGGGGGCATAACGACAAACGGTTTGGGGCCTTCGAAATATGGTATTTTCGGATCAGGCTTGGTCAGAACGGACTTGGGGTCGCGCTGGACCACGTTTTGCTGGTTGAGCGGCGGCGGCGGTGGTTCGAGAGGTTTGGTCTTCGGCAGTTCGCCGATAACGACCCTGAAGCCGATCAGCCAGCTGCTGTTTTCGGGCATCTCTGCCAATCTGTTCGAGGAACGAAGATAGTAAGTGTATGTCGAATGGCTGCCGCCACGGGTAACCTTGAACTGGCTGGTGGCGTACCCGACAGGGTCGGTCTGCGGCCCGGCGGTATATGGGCCGTACCAGTCGTAGCACCATTCCTCGACGTTGCCGTGCATATCGTATAGTCCCCAGGGGTTCGGGGGGAACATACCGACGGTCAGGTCAACGTCCTCGCGCCCTCTGATGAGCCACTGGTGCTTGTGGTATCGGCGCGGGTAATATTCGCCGGTATAGAAGTTCGAAGTTGTGCCGGCTCGACAGGCATACTCCCATTCGGCCTCGGTGGGCAGGCGATAGGGCAGGCCGTCCTTTTCGGAAAGCCACCTGCAAAATGCCTGAGCGTCGTACCAGGACACGTTTATGACGGCCTCGTTGTCTTCCGTCGACAGGTCTTCGTCCTTGCCCCTGAGCTGTTTGTGGGATGGGTCGAACAGCTCGTACTGGGCGTTTGTGATTTCGAAAGCACCCATATAGAAGGGCCTTGTGATGGTGACCTGGTGGACGGGCTTTTCGTCGAAGTCGCCGGCCCGGAGGTGGTCCATCCGAATTCCAGGCCCGCCGTCGGCCGGCATCATATCAAACGGCAGGGATTCTGAGAGGTTGCCCATCTGGAACGTGCCCGGCTCGATCCGCACAAACTTGATGCCGAGGAAATTGGTGTAAGTTTTGCCGGTCGGCATTGCGGCCGGTGATGCGACGCCGATCGACCAGAAGCAAACTGCAAGAGTTGCGATTGCCGGCAGACTTGGTCTTGTTCTCATCTTCTGTGACCCCTTAAAAAGTAGCGGTTGCATTGAGCCGGGTTTTCCTGCGTGCATCTTTACACGGCATAACCCCCTTATACCGGGTTCGACAGTGATACAATAAATCAGGCCGGACTGTCAAATCCTTTATTTTCAGAAGCTGGGACGGCGAAGGAAATTGCAGAATGCGTCGGCAGTGTTGGGTTGCGGCGTTGGTGA
>CAYSBK010000012.1:0-32072 GCA_964429265.1 uncultured Pirellulales bacterium
CGGCCGCGCCGCAGCGGTGGTTCCCGCCCCCGCCTGCCGCAACGCCCCGCCCGCAGCGCCGCCGGCTATGGCCTGCTCGAGCCAAGCACTGCGCCCGCCCAAACGGAGTCGCTTCGCAACTGCAAAAACAATCCCCACGTGCAAGCACGCCCCTGCGCCTGCACGGGCGTTTGCGCTTGCTGCCCCCGCCGGCCCATCGCACACTTCAGTGCCGCTTCACCGCCCCGCTGTCTCAGCCGATAACTGGATAAGCTCGAATGCGTTCAGTACCGCGTAGCCGCCCTTGCGATGACGCCTCAGGTCGTCGCCCTTGCAGCAGCCGCCCGTATATACGACCACCACCGCCGAGCCGTCGGTAACGAACTCGATGACCGACGGCTGCAGCTCCGCATCGGTCTTGACCTGCTGGATAACGACGTTCCTGGCCTCTAAAGTCTGCCTGACGTTTCCCGTACCTTCCCTGCCGGCTACGATCAGCTTATCGGGCGCCGTGCCGTAGGGCCTGCCCTTGACCTCGGCATCGGTATGCGCCTGGTAATATTGCTCGACGATATGCTTCACGGGATACACCTTTATCGAGGCCATCGGCGGCTCCGGCCGGCCCGTCTCGGCGCATTCCACCCCCGTCGGGTCGTCCCCGATACGACGGCAGTTGAAGCTGTTATGGTAGCTGACCAGCCTGTATTTGCCCGCCGGAAGGTCATAAAAAGCCAAAAGCACGTCGCTGGCCGGGCTATTCGGAAAATCAGACCCGGCAACCCAGGAATTGCATATCGGCTCGTAAATCGGCTGCTTCTCCGGCTTTATGCCACCCGCCAGGTACCTTTTCATTCCCGCCACGTGGATGCTCATAATTCCTTCGTAGTGACAGGTGATCGCCGCGTGAACGCCGCTGCCTGCGATTCCGCTGCCGCCTTGCGGATAGACGCCCCGGCCGTTCTCCCAAGCCAGGTCGCAGCGGTAAAAATCCCAGTCCGGCACCACCCAGTGCCACCAGCCGGGCTTGGCCGTGGCCGCAATCGGCTCCAGGTTACCGTGGCCCGACGGCGCGGCAAAATCAACCTTCAGATGCAAAAGCCCTTGCTTCGCATCGCCGACCTTTCCCGCCGACCCCCCCGTGCACCCTGCCACCAACAAAACACCGACCGCCGCCAGTTGCCACGCCACATCGCCTCTCATAACGTCTCCTTTCAATCTTTACCTTGTTCTACTACACCTGTCACCACCAGCGGGATTTTCGTCACCCGCCCCCATATCCCCGCAGCCTCATGACATCGCTGCGCCGGCAGTTTCTGCGGCCCCAGCGGCTCTGCGGCAGCCTGCGGCGATTCCTGTAAAGTCGTCGGCAACCAATTCGAAACAGAAGACCTCCAGCTACGTCTCTATGGCGTATATCCTCTGCGCGTTGCCGGCCCAGATTGCTTCCTGCTCGCTCGCTGAAAGCCGGCCCACAAAATCATAGGCCGTCTCCATAACCTCTTCGTATGTCGCCGCCACCGTGCAGACCGGCCAGTCCGACCCGATCATCACGCGCTCGTGACCGAAGGCCTCCAGCACGGTCTCCATATACGGAACAAGCTGCTTCGGCTTCCAGCTTTCCCAGTCGGCCTCCGTGACCATCCCCGATATCTTGCAGGCGACGTTGTCGAAGCGGGCCAGCTTGCGGATATCATTCGCCCACGGCCGCAGCCTGCCGTCGCGGATGGCCGGCTTGCCGATGTGGTCCAGCACGAACATCTGCTCGGGAAACTGCGCCACGAATTCCGCCGCCAGCGCAAGGTGCCTTGCAAAAAGCAGCAGCTCATATACCAGCCCGTAGTTCTTAAGCCTGCCGATGCCTCTGCGGAAGTCCTCACGCATCATAAACCTGTCGTCCGGCTCATCGTGGATGACGTGTCGAACGCCCCGAAACCTGGGCCGCCGGCAGAACCTTTCGAGCTGGTCGTCCACACGTTCGCTGCACAAGTCCACCCAGCCGACCACCGCCTTGATAAAAGGATACTCGTCGGCCAGACCAAGCAGAAAATCCGATTCCTCCGGACACTGCCTTGCCTGCACGGCGACCGTCCCGTCGATGCCCGTCTTGCTCAGCAGTTTTGCCAGCTCAGCAGGCAGGTAATCCCTCTTCAAGGCCTCCATACCCGGGCCCATCCAGCCGTAGTCGCGCTCGTTGTACCTCCAGAAGTGCTGGTGCGTGTCGATTTTCACTTCGCCGATTCCTTCTCTATCTGGTCGCTGCGTTCCAGGCCCAGCGTGCGCTTATCCACCGCGCCGGGGTCGTCGTTTTCCGGCAGGCCTTCCTTCCAGTAGATATTCGCAACAGGCTTTATCATCGCGCGCACCTTCGCCAGAAGTTCCGCGTCGGGCCGGGTCCCCACCACCTGCACGTTCGCCTCCACGTGTCGCTGCTTGCTCATACCGACCAGCGTCGTCGAAACGTAATCGTGCGCAAGCGCAAACTGCATCGCCAGCTTAGATATCGTCGTGCCGTGCTGCCGGCACACCACCGCCACCTGCCGCGCCACCTCGAAAACCTCGTTCGGCGCCGGGTGCCACGACGGCGCACCCTTGTCGGTCAAAACCCGCATATGAAGGGGCGAAGCGTTTATCAAACCGATGCCCCGGCGCTTGACCACGGGCGTCAGAATCTCGTCCATCGTCGTATCCATCAGGTTGTACCGGCAGTACGTCAGCACCGTGTCGATGTCCTCGGTCTCGGCGATCTCTTTCAATGGCGTAAGCGGATAACCCGTTATGCCGACAAAACGAATCTTGCCCTGCTCTTTCAGCCTGTACATCGCCGGAAGCGCATCGCCCACCACGTCCCGTCGTTTGCCGTATTCAACGTCGTGTATCTGGTACACGTCGATATGGTCGGTACGCAGACGCCTTAGACTTTCCTCGATGGAACGCATCACCCGCGCGCCGCTGAACTCAAAATCGGTAATGTCGTACCGGCACGCCTTGCTGGCCAGTATCACCTTGTCGCGCTTGCCCCGGAGGTATTGACCGAGCCTGGTCTCGGCAAGCGTCCGGCCGTAGTACGGCGCCACGTCGAAGTAGTTTATCCCCGCATCAATCGCACAATCGACCGCCCGTTGACCCTCCTCGACGTCCACCGGCCCGAACTCCCCGCCCAGCGGTGATGCGCCGAACCCGATTATCGAAACCTTCAGCCCCGTCTTGCCCAGGGTCTTGTAAATCATAACCTGCACACCCCAACTTTCTCCCGGCCGTCCTGGTCGGTGGCACATCGGCTCGGCCGACTCGCTGATGCACCGCCAAGGCCCGCACTGATTTAACCGCCGCCCGCCGGATTGTCAACTTCGATGTCGCCCGACCGAACGCCTGCCGACCCGCGGCATCGCCTGATGGCCCCTTGCGTTTCCCCGCCCAGCTTCTATAATCAACCTCACATAGCAGCGTGCGTTTCGTACCGACGCATTCATTATGGAAGCCCCGGTTCCTACCGGCCGCAGAAATGGAAAGGAGAAGATATGAAACTCAACCGCAAACTCAAGATGGGAATGGTGGGCGGCGGCCCTGGCGCTTTCATCGGCGAGGTCCATCGCAAGGCCGCGAGAATGGACGGCGGCATTGAAATCGTCGCCGGCGCATTCGACATAGACCCCAAGAAATCAAGGCAGATGGGCAGGCAGCTTATGATCGACCCGAAGCGCACCTACGACGATTATCGCCAGATGATAAAAGGCGAGCTGAGCCTGCCCGAAGGCGAAAGAATTGATTTCGTCTCCATTACCACGCCAAACAACTGGCACTATCCCATAGCGAGGGACTTTCTCAAGGCCGGCTTCCACGTGATGTGCGAAAAGCCGATGACCTTCAACGTCAGACAGGCCAAGGCACTGCAAAAGCTCGTCAAGCAGTCCCGCAGGGTCTTCGGCCTTATGCACAACTACACCGGCTACCCGATGGTCAAGCTCGCCCGCGACCTCGTGCGAAAGGGCCGGCTCGGCAAAATCCGCAAGATCGTCGTCCAGTACCCCCAGGGCTGGCTGGCCACCGCGCTGGAGAAGACCGGCCAGCAGCAGGCCTCCTGGCGGACCGACCCCAAGCAAAGCGGCGCATCGGGCTGCATCGGCGACATCGGAACACACGCCGAAAACCTCAGCGAGTACATAACCGGCCTGAAGATTACACACGTCTGCGCGGACCTTACCACCTTCGTCAAGGGCCGGCGACTCGAAGACGACGGCAACTGCCTGCTGCGATTCGATAACGGCGCCAGGGGACTGTTGCACGCCAGCCAGATATCCATCGGCGAGGAAAACAACCTTGCCATCTGGGTTTACGGCGAAAAGCAGGCGCTCGAGTGGCACCAGGAACATCCGAATTACCTCTACGTCAAGCAATTGAACGGCCCCGTCGAGGTCTGGCGCCGCGGAAACGATTACGTCGGCGCCGCAAGTCCCGCCGCCGCAAGGGCAACGCGGCTGCCGTTCGGGCATCCCGAGGCCTTCCTCGAGGCATTCGCCAACGTCTACTGCAACTTCGCCGACACCCTTCGCGCCAGGCTGACGGGCAAGAAACCCGATAAACTCGCGATGGATTTCCCCTCCGTCGATGACGGATTGAGAGGGATGCTTTTCATTGATACCGTGCTTGCCAGCTCGCGAAGCAAGCAAAAATGGACGCCTATGAAAACCTGACAGCAGGCAGGCACCGCCGATCACGCTGCTGCCTGCGCCAAACCGTTAAGGAGTGCGAAAAATGAGCAGACCGGTAACACTTTTCACGGGCCAGTGGGCGGACTTGCCGCTCGAAAAACTGGCGAAAATGGCCGCCGAGTGGGGCTATGACGGGCTGGAGCTGGCCTGCTGGGGCGACCATATGGACGTCAGCCAGGCCGCCTCGGACAAGGATTACTGCAAAAAGCAACTCAAAATACTCGAAAAAAACAAGCTCAAGGTCTTTGCCATAAGCAACCACCTGGCCGGCCAGCTCGTCTGCGACCCCAACAACGACAGCCGGTCGGACGCCTTCGCACCGCCCGACTGTGCCGGCGACGCAGAAAAGAAACGTGCCTGGGCCGTCGAGACTATGAAGCAAACCGCAAGAGCCGCCGCCAACCTCGGACTCAAAACAGTCGTGGGCTTCACCGGCTCTTCAATATGGCATATGTTCTACAGCTTCCCGCCGGTCACCGACGAAATGATCGACGCCGGCTTCAAGTACTTCGCCGAGATGTGGAATCCCATCCTCGACGTCTTCGACGAATGCGGCGTGCGATTCGCGCTGGAGGTCCATCCCACCGAGATCGCCTTCGACATCATCACCGCCAAAAGGGCGCTGGAGGCACTCGACCATCGCAAGACCTTCGGCTTCAACTTCGACCCCAGCCACCTGCACTGGCAGATGGTTGACCCGGTGCGATTCCTCAACGAGTTCCCCGACCGCATCTACCACGTCCATATGAAAGACGCCGCCCTGCAGCTCGACGGGCGAAGCGGAATACTCGGCTCGCATCTGAACTTCGGCCGGCCCGGCCGCGGCTGGGACTTCCGCTCCCTGGGCCACGGCGGGGTCAACTTCGAGGAAATCATAAGAACGCTCAACCAAATAGGCTACAACGGCCCCCTGTCCGTCGAATGGGAAGACAGCGGTATGGACAGGGTCCACGGCGCAAAAGAGGCCTGCCAGTTCGTCAAAAAAGTGGACTTCAAGCCCTCTCAGGTCGCATTTGACGCCGCCTTTGAGAAATGACGGTCCTTTCAAACGGGAGCCAGGCTTATGAACCGCAAAATAACCAGGCGTGACCTGCTGAAAAAAGCAGCCGGCACCGCCGCCGCGGCTGTGTGCTTTCCATACGTTGTGCCTTCCAGTGCCCTGGGCAAGGCCGGCACCGTCGCACCGAGCAATCGAGTTGTGATGGCTGGTATCGGCCTCGGCTGGCAGGGCACCGCCAATATGAAATCATTCCTCGGCCGGGATGACGTGCAGTTCATCGCCGTCTGCGACATCGACAAGAACCACCTCGCCCAGGCCAAGCAAACCGTTGACAAAACCTACGGCAACCAGGATTGCGCCACCTACCACGACTTCCGCGAGCTTCTCGCCCGCGGCGACCTCGATGCGGTAAGCATCGCGCTGCCCGACCACTGGCATTCAATACCGGCAATCGCCGCCGCACGCGCAGGACTGGATATCTACGGCGAAAAGCCACTGTCGCATACCCTGCTGGAAGGCCGGGCGATGTGCCAGGCCGTCGAACGCTACAACCGAATCTGGCAGACCGGAAGCTGGCAGCGCTCCGTCGAGAAGTTCCACCGCGCCTGCGAGCTGGTCCGTAACGGCCGAATCGGAAAAGTCACCCACGTCGAAGTCGGCCTGGGAAGGGGCCACAGCGACTACGCCCACACCCGCAACCAGCAGACACCGGGGCCGCCCCCGCCCGAACTGGACTACGACTTCTGGCTGGGCCCGGCTCCCTGGGCCCCATATTGCCCCGCCAGGGTCCACAAAAACTGGCGATGGGTGCTCGACCACGGCGGCGGCAAGATTATGGACTGGGTCGGCCACCACGTCGACATCGCCCACTGGGGCCTCGGACTGGACTACACCGGCCCGGTCGAAGTGGAAGGATGGGGCAAGTTCCCGCCCGACGGCGTCTGGGACGCCCCCACCGAGTACGAGTTCACCTGCAAGTATGCAAACGGAGTCACGATGGTGGTGGCCAGCAGGTTTGAAAGCGGCACCAAGTGGTACGGCGAACACGGCTGGGTGGCAGTCGACCGCTCCAAACTCAGGACCGAACCGGCAAGACTGCTCCGCGAAAAGATCGGCCCCGATGAAACCCGCCTCTACTACAGCCGCGACCACTGGGGCAACTTCATCGAGTGCGTCAAGACCAGGCGAACCACGATAACACCCTGCGAAATCGCCCATCGTTCCGCAACCGTCGGCCACCTCGCACAGATCGCCATCACCCTCGGAAGAAAAATTCGATTCAACCCCCAAACCGAGCAAATCCTCGACGACCCCACCGCAAGCAGAATGCTCGGCAAGGTGATGCGAAGTCCCTGGAGCCTGTAACTCGACGAAAAATATGAAATCGAACTCGCCAAGAAAACGTAAGAGAGGAAGGACAATGAAAGGGCTGCTGGCACGTATAATCTCCGCAATCGTTGCGTTTTCGGTGGTTGCATCGGTCGGTTTGGTTGACGTTTCCGCCGCCGACCAGCCGCAGTTGAAAGCGCTTATCGTTACCGGCCAGAACAACCATAACTGGCAGAAAAGCACTCCAATCCTGAGATTCCTGCTGGAGCAGACCGGCCTGTTTCAGGTCGATGTGGTCACAAGCCCGCCACGCGACGGGGATATGTCGGCCTTCAAACCTGATTTCGCCGCTTACGATGTGGTGGTCCTGGATTACAACGGCAAGCCCTGGCCGCAACCCACGAAGGATGCATTTGTCCGCTATGTCAATACCGGCGGCGGTGTCGTCGTTTACCACGCCGCCGACAATGCCTTTCCCGACTGGCCCGAGTACAACCGGATAATCGGCCTGGGCGGCTGGGGAAATCGCAATGAAAAATCCGGACCATACATCCGCTGGCGAGACGGAAAAATCGTCCGCGATACCAGCCCCGGCCGAGGCGGAAGCCACGGCGCCCGCCACGCCTTCCAGGTAGTCGTCCGCCGAGCCGACCACCCCATCACCGCAGGCCTGCCCGAAAAATGGATGCACGCCGAGGATGAACTCTACGCCCAGCTTCGCGGCCCGGCCGAGAATCTCACCGTCCTGGCAACGGCCTACTCCGATCCGCAAAAAGGCGGCACCGGCCAACACGAGCCGGTACTCTTTACCATCCGCTACGGTCAGGGTCGCATCTTCCACACCGTCCTCGGACACGTCGGCGGAAGCGGACCGGCCCCCGCCGTCCAGTGCGTCGGCTTCATCACAACCTTCCAACGAGGCGCCGAGTGGGCTGCAACCGGCAAGGTGACCCAGCCCATACCCGATGACTTTCCAACCGCCGCGGCGGTCAGCATCCGCAGCGACTTCCTGCCGCCGGGACAGCTCGACCAACTGCTGGCCGACCTCTCCCAATACCGCTACGGCCAAAGCAGGCGTGCACTTGCCTCGATGGAACACTACCTCCGCTCGCTAAGTTCCGTCCCCGAGGTCGCCGACAACATCGAAAGCCGCTTCCTCGAACTGCTCTCGGCCGAATCCACTACTTTCCCCGCCAGGCAGTTCATCTGCAAGAAGCTCAGCATAATCGGTACCGAAAAGTCCGTCCCAACGCTGGCGGCGATGCTCACCCAGCCGGGCCGGGCCGGATACCAGCCCGCCGACCTGGCTCGCTACGCTCTGGAAAGAATGCCCTCGCCGGCTGCCGGAAAGGCCCTGCGCGACGCCCTGGCCAAAACCACCGGCAAAACAAAGCTGGGCATCATCAACTCCATCGCACAACGCCGCGACAGAAAGGCCGTCCCCGCGCTTGTCGCTTTGATGGACGGCACAGACACGCAACTCGCCATCGCCGCGATAGGCGCTCTCGGCAAAATAGGCGGGCCCACTGCCACAAAGGAGCTTCGCAAGCGAAGGATCACCCTCCCGGAGGACCGCCGACGAGCCTGGGGCCCCGCATTCTTGAATTGTACCGATATGCTCCGTGCCGAAGGCAAACTTCAACAAGCCGTAACGTACTACCGCCTGCTTGCCTTCGGACCCGAATCCCTCCCTGTAAGGGCCGCTGCATTCCGCAGTCTGGTGCTCTGCAACCCCCCCAAGGCCGCCGCCCTGCTGCTTGGCGAACTGGCCAGGAGCACTTCCGACCTCCGCACCACGGCCATAGCGGTGCTTAGAGAATTGCCCGGAGACGACGTCATCAGCGTCATCGCCCGCGAATACGTCAAGCTCTCACCGGAAAGCCAAATACAAGTTCTCCAGGCATTTGGGCGGATTGGCAATCGTGCCGCCTTACCGGCGGTACTGGCCGCCGTAAGCAATCCTTCAGCCGACATCAGGGTCACCGCCCTCGAGGCCCTGGGGCACCTCGGAGACGCCTCGCACGTTGCACTGCTGGCCGAGACCGCCGCGAACGCATCGCCCGACGAACGCCGCGCAGCACAAACCGCCCTGTACACCTTGAAGCCAAAGAAGGTCGATGAAAAGATTATTGACCTGCTGCCGCAAGCCTCGCCGCCGGTAAAGATCGAGCTGTGCCGCGCCATCGCCGAACGTCATATCACCGAGGCCGTTGACGTACTTTCTCAACAGGCCGGCTCGCAGGACCAGGCGGTGCGACTTGCCGCCGTCAAGGCCCTGGCCGAGGTCGCTGGGCCCGGCGACGTGGCAAAGCTCATCGACCTTGCCGCTGCGACAAAAGACAACACCTGCCGCAGCCTCCTGCAGCAGGCCATACGCAGTGTCGCCCCCGCCGTCAAGGACCGCGATTCGCAGGTAAGCAACGCAATCCAACGATTGTCGAAGGCCGCCGACGTTGAAACAAGATGCTGCCTGCTGCGGATACTCGGCACCTTCGGCGGCGAGAAGGCCCTTGCCGTGGTTGCCGAAGCCGTTGAAAGCAGCAACACCCAAATCAGCACCACCGCCGTGCGGGCACTTGCGGACTGGCCTGATACCGCCCCGATGGAAAAGCTGCGCCAACTGGCGACAGGCTCCGCCGACAAACTCCACAGGACCCTGGCGTTTCGCGGCTTCGTCCGAATGGCCGGCCTCGAAGCAGCCCGCTCGCCCGCAAAGGCCCTGGAGCACTACAAAGAGGCGATGGACCTGGCCCGCAGCACCGACCAGAAGAAACTGGTGTTGTCCGGCCTCAGCGGTCTGCCGACGCTTGAAGCCCTGCGGACCGCCGCCGGTTATCTGACCGACAGCGACCTCAAGAGCGAAGCCGAGGCGGCCGTGGTCAGGATTGCCGCCGCTACCTGCATCAGCAAACCGCTCGTCAGCGCCGCCTTTGTGCAAACGGTGCTCGATTCTTCGCAGAACCCGGCGATTCGACAGCAGGCTGAAAACGTATTGAAGCGCGTCGATCAGTTCGGCGACTACATCAAGTCCTGGTATGTTTCCGGCCCCTACACCAGGCCCGGTGCCGGCTCATCGGCACTATTCGGCATACCCTTCGCCCCCGAGTTGCCCGAACAAGCCGACCAGGTCGTCTGGAAACCCGTTACCGCGGGCACCAACCCCGAAAAGCCCTACGCCGTGGATTTGATTGCTGCTATCGGCGGCAGCGACCGCGCCGCTTACCTTCGCACCTATGTCTGGTCACCCGCCACGCAAAACGTCCAGCTTATGCTGGGAAGCAACGACGGCATCAAGGTCTGGCTCAACGGCACGGTCGTCCACGAAAACAATACCGGACGGACCGTCACCCCCGATGAAGACAGGGTCAAGGTAACCCTCAACAAGGGCTGGAACGAACTGCTGATGAAAATCACCCAAAGCGGCGGAACCTGGGGAGCCTGTGCACGCTTTCGCAGCCTCTCCGGGGGGAAACTCGACGGTCTCGTAATCACCCCTGAAAAACCAACCGCCGACATCGTAAGCCTCATCGGTGAAGACCTGTCTTCCTGGCGCGACACCGGCCAGTGGAGACTCGCCGGCCAGGTCTTTATGGACCCCACCAACCCGAAGAAACTGCTCTGGAAACCCGGTACCGGCGTCATCGTAAACGGCCCCGAAGGCAGAACCATCGACCTGCTGAGCCGACGCGAATTCGGCGACGTCCGAGCACACGTGGAGTTTATGGTCCCCAAAGGCTCCAACTCCGGCGTCTATTTTATGGGCCGATACGAAGTCCAGATACTCGATAGCTGGGGCGTGGCCAGGCCCAAGTTCTCCGATTGCGGCGGCATCTACCAGCGCTGGGACCAGAACAGGCAGCCCCACGGCTTCGAAGGCCATCCCCCTCGTATGAACGCCTCGCTGCCGCCCGGCACCTGGCAAAGCTATGACGTGATCTTCAGGGCCCCGCGCTTCGACGCCGACGGCAACAAGATCGCCAACGCCCGCTTTGAGAAGGTCATTCACAACGGCATCGTCGTACACGAGAACGTCGAAGTGACCGGCCCAACCAGGGCCGCAACCTATAAAGACGAAAAACCAAAAGGCCCGCTGATGCTCCAGGGAGACCACGGACCGGTCGCCTATCGCAATATATGGATACTGCCGATCGGCAACGATTAACCACCGTCCGCCAGGCCGGTACAAAGTTGTCGACGTCGGCCTTATAGTGTTTAATACGCACAACTGTGCAGAATAATGTCGTCTGTATTCAAGGTGAGGTTATGAAAAGCACCAAACAAACAAACCGCGTAACGCGTCGCGATTTCATAAAGTCCGCTGCAGCCGCCTCGGCCGCCTTTAGCTTTACCATCGTCCCGCGCCACGTTCTCGGCGGTCCCGGCCACACCCCGCCCAGCGAAAAGCTCAATATTGCCGGTATCGGCGTCGGCGGAAAGGGTGCCGGTGACCTCCGCGGTGTCGAAAGCGAAAACATCGTCGCATTGTGCGATGTCGACCAGAAACGGGCCGCTGAAACCTTCAAGCGTTACCCGAAGGCAAAGGTATACAAAGACTTCCGCAGGATGCTCGAAAAAGAGCACAACAGCATCGACGCCGTCACCGTCGCAACGCCCGACCACGTCCACGCCCCTGCCTCGATGATGGCGATAAAGATGGGCAAGCACGTTTACTGCGAAAAACCGCTGACGCATTCGATTTACGAGGCCCGCCAGCTCACCCTGGCCGCAAGAGAATACAAGGTCGCCACCCAGATGGGCAACCAGGGCCATTCCGGCGAGGGTATCCGCCTTATCTGCGAGTGGATATGGGATGGCGCCATAGGACCGGTCCGCGAGGTGCACGCCTGGACCGACCGGCCCGGCGGGCGATGGAAGCAGGGCGTCGACAGGCCCGAAGAAACCCCGCCTGTGCCGCCGACCCTGGACTGGGACCTCTGGCTGGGCCCGGCGCCCGAAAGACCCTACAACCCCATTTACTGCCCGTTCACCTGGCGAGGCTGGTGGGACTTCGGCACCGGCGCGCTGGGTGATATGGCCTGCCATATACTCGACCCGGCCTTCTGGGCCCTTGATCTGGGTTATCCGCGGAGCGTCCAGGCCGCGACAACCAGCGTCAACGACGAAACATACCCGTTATGTTCGGTCATCGAATACGAGTTCCCGGCCCGCGGCGATAAGCCACCGGTCAAGCTGACCTGGTACGACGGTGGCCTCAAACCAACCAGGCCGGACGAACTCGAACCTGAAAGGAAGCTGGAAGGCAACGGCGTCATCTTTGTCGGCGACAAGGGCATCCTGATGTGCGGCTGCTACGGCTCGCATCCCCGGCTGGTGCCCGAATCAAAAATGCAGGCCTACCAGCTGCCGCCGAAGACCATCCCCAGGGTCGAGGGACACCACAAGGACTGGATCAACGCCTGCAAGACCGGCAAGCCCGCCTGCTCCAACTTCGATTACGCAGGTCCGCTGACCGAGATGGTGCTGCTGGGCAACATCGCCGTGCGGACCGGCCGCCGCCTCGAATGGGACGGCGAAAATATGCGATGCACCAACGTCCCCGAAGCCAACGACTACATCCGCCGCGAATATCGAAAAGGCTGGTCCCTGTAAATCCGAAACCGAACCAAATTGGGGGAGCTTCTATGTCCGCCAGATACGCAACAGTCTCGACCGTCCTCGCCGCCGTGATTACCTGCGGTGGCTGTGGACTTCTGCAAACCCGCCCGTCAGCCCGCAAACAACCCCTGCCCGTGGATAGGCACCCCGTCACCGACGTTTACGACGGCTGGCGGTTGGCGACACAGGCATACACCTTCCGCAAGTTCACTTTCTTCGAGGCGGTGGACAAGGCGGCGGCACTCGGGCTGAACTGGATTGAAGCATATCCCGGCCAGCAGGTAAGCCCCGACGACCCACACAGCACGATGAACTACACGATGCCGGTCGAGTTGCGGGACAAAATCAGGTCCAAGCTGGCGCAGACCCGGATCAGGCTGGTCAATTACGGCGTCGTACGCCTTCCGAACGACCCGGCCGAATGCCGCAGGGTCTTTGACTTCGCCAGGGATATGGGCATCGAAGTCATCGTCGCTGAGCCGGCACCCGAAGCGATGGACCTCGTTGAAAGCCTCTGCGAACAATACGGCATCAAGCTTGCAATTCACAATCACCCCAAGCCTTCGCGCTACTGGAATCCCGACCGTGTCCTGGAGGTTTGCAAGGGCCGAAGCAAGTTGATCGGCGCCTGTGCCGACACCGGCCACTGGATGCGTTCCGGCATCCAGCCGCTCGAGGCCCTCAGAAAGCTCGAAGGTCGAATCGTAAGCCTGCACTTCAAGGACCTCAACGAGTTCGGCAGACGCGATGCCCACGACGTGGTCTGGGGAACCGGCAAGGCCAATGTTAAGGCCCTGCTTGAAGAGCTTCACCGCCAGGGATTTGAGGGTGTTTTCTCGATTGAGTACGAGTACCACTGGGAAAACTCGATGCCCGAGATACGCCGATGCATCCGTTATTTCAACCAGGTCGCCGCCTCGCTCAAACCCACCGGCTGGCGCAGCCTGCTTGAGCCGGACCTGTCGAATTGCATCTTCAAGCCCGGAAGCTGGGTCGTCGAAGACGGCGTACTGGCCAGAAAGGGCGGCGGCGACATCTGGACAAAACAGCAGTACGGCGACTTCATTCTCGACCTCGAGTTCAGGCTCGCAGAGCACACCAACAGCGGCATCTTCGTCCGCACCGGCGACCCGGATGACCCGGTCCAGACCGGCATCGAAATTCAGGTCTTCGATTCCCACGGCAGGGCCGTACCTACCAAGCACGATTGCGGTGCCATCTACGACTGCCTCGAGCCGCGGCTGAACGCAACCCGACCACCCGGGCAGTGGAACCGCTGCACAATCACCTGCACCGCCAACAAGATTTACGTGGTAATGAACGGCCGGCCAATCATCGATATGGACCTCAACCGCTGGACCACCCCCCACAAGAACCCCGACGGAACAAAGAACAAGTTCAAAAGGGCCGTCAAAGATATGCCGAGGTTCGGCCACATCGGCTTTCAGGACCACGGCCGGCCCGTCTGGTACCGAAATGTTATGATCAAGCCTTTGTAGGTAAACGTTAAAGGAGCCGATAAGAATGAAAAAAGCTATCAACAGGCGACAATTCCTCCAGGGCGTCACCGCCGTCGGCGCAGGATTGTACATCGCGTCATCGTCTCACGCACAGCCCCCCCGCAGGCAGGACGACATAAACGTCGCCCTGCTCGGAGCCGGCGAACAGGGACAGGTCCTTATGCTCGACTGTATGAAGATTCCCGGCATCCGATTCAAGGCCGTCTGCGACATCTGGCCGTACAATCGAGGCTTTGCCGCAAGAAGGCTCAGGGCGTATCGCCACGATGTGAAGGAATACGAAGATTACAGGGAAATGCTGGCCGGCGAAAAGGACCTCGACGCCGTGCTGATCGCCACGCCCGATTTCTGGCACGCCGAACACGCCATCGCCTGCCTCGAAGCCGGCCTGAACGTCTACTGCGAAAAAGAAATGTCCAACACCATCGAAGGCGCCCGCAAAATGGTCCAGGCCCAACGAAAGACCGGCAAGCTCCTGCAGATAGGCCACCAGAGACGAAGCAACCCACGCTACATACACTGCTATAGTAAACTCATCAAGGAAGCAAAGCTGCTGAACCGAATCACCACCATCAACGGCCAGTGGAACCGCAGCAAGGCCGCCTGTGAAGACAGGGCCTGCCCAAAGGGTAAGGAACTGCCGCAATCCAAGCTCCAGCAGTACGGCTTCGCCTCGATGAAACAGTTCAGAAACTGGCGCTGGTACAAGGGACTCGGCGGCGGCCCCATCGTGGACCTCGGCTCACACCAGATCGACATCTACAACTGGTTCCTCGACGCTGCCCCCGCCTCCGTCATCGCCAGCGGCGGCGTCGATTACTGGGAGCAACACCAGTGGTACGACAGCGTTATGACCATCTTCGAATACCAGACCGCCGATGGAACGGTCCGCGCCTTCTACCAGACCATAACAACCAACAGCAGCAACGGCTACTTCGAAACCTTTATGGGCGACGAGGGCACCCTGGTTATCTCGGAAGCGGCAAGCAGGGGCGCCATCTACCGCGAACAGTGGGTCGATGCATCCAAGTGGGATAAGTGGGTAAAGAAAGGCTACATCGCCCAAAGTGCCGGAGCCGAAAATACAGAAGCAGGCGTTACGGATGTGCGGGCGACGGTGCCGGCAGCCAAATACGACCTGCCGGTCACGCTCGACAAGCCCTACCACCAGCCGCACCTTGAAAACTTCTTTGACGCCATCCGAGGCAAGGCCGAGCTGAACTGCCCCGCCGAGGTCGGGTTCGAAACCGCCGTAACGGTGTTGAAGGTCAACGAAGCCGTCGCCGCAGCCAGGAAACTTGACTTCAGCAAAGACGAATTCAAAGTGTAGCCTCTTGATGCGGCCTTGAATGAAAGGATTGAACAAGCCTTGAAAAAGCGACTTGTAACTTTGATATTCTTGGCGGCACTGGCGTCGTTGATAGCGACTTCGAGTGCTGCAAGCCCAGAGCTCGGCGACCACAGCGACGGCAGCCGTGCCGTGCCGGTCCATTTCATAAACCTGCTCGATGAACAGGGCCAGAAGGTTTCACCGGCCGACGACCGACCCCAGCCGTTTTCACTACGCCAGACCTGCGGACTCTGCCACAGCTACGAAACCGTCGCAAGCGGCTGGCACTTCAACGCCACCGACACAAACGTCCCGCCGGGCCGGCCGGGCCAGTTCTGGATATACGCCGACCCCGCCGCCGCCACCCAGTTGCCCATCTCCTATCGCCCCTGGCCGAACACCTTTCGCCCACAAAAGCTCGGCATATCACCCTGGCAGTTCACGCTGCTTTTTGCAAGGCACACCCCCGGCGGCGCCGCCGGCGAGATGGAAAGCGACGTCCCGGATGAGATTATGCGACAATTCATCTCGGGCAAGCTCGAAATAAACTGCCTGGCCTGTCACAATGCAGCCCCGGCCCAGAACCAGCCCGAGTACGCCCGCCAGGTACAGAATCAAAATCTCCGCTGGGCCGCCACCGCGGCATCCGGCCTTGCCTCGGTCAAGGGCCAGGCAAGCCGCCAGGGCGACACCTACGACCCCCTCACCGGCAGTGCCATATCCGTAAAGTACGAACAGGGGATATTCGGCTCGGCCGACCGCGTCCTGCTTGACATAACCCGCCAGGTGCCGAACAACCGATGCTATTTCTGTCACTCCAACACAGACGTCGACCCCGCCAGACCCGAAAGATGGATGGCCGATGAAGACGTCCACCTCGCCGCCGGTATGCGCTGCGTCGACTGCCACCGTCACGGCATCGACCACAATATCACCCGCGGCTACGAAGGCGAAGAAGCCGCCTCGAAAAATCCCCTTGCAGCGGTTTCGACCTGCCGCGGCTGCCATCTCGGAACCGACCATTCCCCGCCGGACACAGGCCGACTTGGTGCACCCAGGCCCAGCCACAACGGTATCCCAACGATCCACTTCGAAAAGCTCACCTGCACCGCCTGTCACAGCGGCCCATGGCCCGCCCAGGAAACCATTCGTACAAAAACCTCGCGGGCGCATTTGCTCGGCCTGTTCAACTCTAAGCGCAACGACGATGCCCTGCCCCACATCATCTATCCCGTTTTCGCACGCCGCCACGCAATCGGCGCTGCTTACGCGGGCGGACTGCTGACGCTGGCCGGCCAAGGCAAGCTCGCGCCACACAAGCTCATCTGGCCCGCCTTCTGGGCTGTTATGAAAGACGGCAAGGTCGAACCTATCGACATTAAGACCGTCAAGGCAACTGTGCCGCCGTTACTTTCCCGAGCATCCCGACGATCGTCGGACGATTGGCCCAGACTCAGCAAAGACGACATCGCAGCGGTCCTTAAATCGTTTGCCGCCGACACCACGCTGCAGGCTGAAGCGGTATACATCGCAGGTGGTACGCTCTACCGCCTCGACGATTCGGGCAACCTCGTTGCCGAACCAGACCATCCGGCCGCTCAACCCTCTATGTGGCCGATCGCACACAACGTCCGCCCGGCCCAGCAGTCGCTCGGCGCCGGCGGCTGCAAGGATTGTCACACCACCGGCGCCCCGTTCGTATTCGGCAAAGTCGAAGTGGACTCACCCGTTGCACAGCCGCCCCTTTCCAATAAGATTATGGCCGATTTCCAGAACCGGAAACCCTCGTATATGAAGGCCTTCGCAATGTCGTTCGTGTTCAGGCCGTGGCTGAAACTCGTGGCGCTGCTTTCCTGTGCGGCGGTGGCAGCCGTACTTTTGTTTTACGGACTCAAAGCCCTGGGCTGCATCGTGCGGTTCCTTGGCGAGAAAATCTGAAACTCGAACCCGAAGGTATGCTATGTTCCGAATCCTCGCTGCAACAACTTTTGCCCTGCTCGCTGCAGTAATCGTGGTTCATTACATAATCATCCGTTGCCGCTGCAGGCCGCCGGCAGACGAACCCGCCGGCAGCATCTGCACGGCCGTGCTGAGAAAGCTGGTCTACTTGTTAACACTGTTGCTGTTACCTCAGCGGCTCAGCCTCCTGGGAAAATTTCGGAAACTGCTGTATCTACTGGCGCTGCTGTGCTTCGCTGTCCTGGCCGTCACCGGCTTCTACCCCGCCCTGGTCTTGCGCGAAGAACTATCGGGCTACCTGCTGATGGTCCACGTCTCCGCCGGCGGTGCCTTCGCAGCCTGCCTGGCTCTGCTGGCCCTGATGTGGGCCGACCACTGCCGCTTCGACGGCACAGATTGGCAACGGCTGACGGGATTATTCCGCCGAACAGCCCGATCCACAACGGAAACACCTCCCGCCCGGCTCTGTCAGAAACTTGTTTTCTGGATAATCCTCGTTGCCGCTTTGCCGCTTATCCTGTCGGTTGTTCTCAGTATGTTCCCGCTGCTCGGCACGGAAGGCCAACTCCTGCTTGCCGAAGTTCACCGTTACTGTGCCGTGGCCTTTACCGTGCTCGGCGTTTGGTATATTTATCTGCTTGGTATCCTCAGCGGTCACGGGATAAAATAGTCCCCTGTCCTGACGGTGAAAGACAGGTGGACGCCGGTTGACATAACAAGGCGGACAAAGGCGTTACGGTTAACTCGTTAAGGAGATGGAATTATGAGCAACGAGATGCTGCCAAATTACATCAAAATGGCCTCGCCCAATCCGGCCGAAAAAAGGGCGCCTTGGTACAAGAACACAGCACCGGCTTATGCCGGCATCTTCCTTTGGGTTGTCTTCTATATGGCCATCGCCGATGGCACCCTCCCCGAGGCAGGCTTGGGTCTGAGCCTGTTGGGTCTGCTCATCGCGGCTGTAGTCTGCCATTTCTTGTTCTACCTCGTACCCGGCCTGTTCGGAATGAAAACGGGTTACCCCCTTTACGTTGTGGGGTCCTCAACTTATGGCACGCTGGGCGGTTTTTTGATGCCCGGGCTGTTGATGGGACTGCTCCAGTTCGGCTGGCTTGCCGTAAACACCGCCATCGCCACCGATTTCATCCTCCAGGCAACGGGCAAACCACCCTCCGTCGATGCACAGGGGGTCTTTCACGGCAGCGCCGCCTTCACAATCGTCGCAATCATCTGGGCTTTGGTGGCCGTGTTCGTCGCCATTAAGGGCATTCAATATGTCGGAAAAGTCTCCACCTTCCTGCCCATAGTACCACTTATAATGATCCTCGTCGTTTTCTTAAGCAACGTCGGCAACGCCGGTAACTTTCAGCCTGCCGCCGATGCAAAACCTGCCGTCGGATTCCTGACCATAATAGCCATCGTTGTCGGTTTCTTCGCCACTGCCGGCGCCGCCGGCGTTGACTTCGGTATGAATAACCGCAATACCAGGGATGTCCAGCTTGGCGGGCTCGTAGGCATCACGCTGGCAATTCTGGTTGCCGGCGGCTTGCCGCTTATTGCGATAGCCGGCGCTCATGCCGGCCCGAATAAACCCGACAGCTTCTTCTTCGACGCCGTCATCCGGGCACAAGGCGGCTTCCTCGCCAAGATTATGTTTATCCTGTTTGCAATAGCGAGCTTCCCCGCCGCATGCTTCTGTTCATTTATCGCCGGCAACAGTATCGGAACGATGTTCCCCAAGACAAACAAAACCCTTATGGTCTTGATAGGCGCCGTTATTGCCATCGTCCTGGCGTCGATAGGCTGGGCACTCAAGCTGGTCGCTTTCTTCCAGATCATCGGTGCGTCTTTTGGCCCTATCTGCGGCTCAATGGTAGCTGATTATCTTTTAAGCGGCCGCAAATGGGCCGGGCCTCGAAGAGGTATTAATTGGGCAGGCTATATCGCCTGGGCCGTTGGTTTCGTCGTCGGCATACTGCCCAGGATAGGCGGTGAACGCTTCAGCTTTATCAACCCCGCTCCGGTGATTGCCTTTGTCATCGGGTTTGTGCTGTATGCAGCGTTAGCAAAAATTGGACTTCAACCACCGGTGGTCGATCTGAGTTCGGCCGGGGCTGCAGAGCGTTGACGCAAGTGCCCTGTAGGAATGGAGTTTGGCCGGGGCAAAGCCCCCCACAACAAGCTTGAGTGAAACGGCCGGTTACGGCCGGCAGCAGGAAGCAGCTACCGGACTTTTCTTACACGGCTTTGTATACCTTCAAGAAGCTGTCGGAATATATCTGCCTGTTCATCAGCATCTCGGCGGTCGCAACAACGTTCATAAGCTGCCGGTCCAGAACATCCGCAATGGCCGAATCGAGCCCGTGCGACATCGCCATAGCGAGAAACGTTCGATTTATCAGGCTTCGCTCGCTGGCGCCCTGCGAAATATTCGACAGCCCCACCGTCATATGCGGAGCCGGGTCCGACAGGTACCGTATCTGGTCCATCGCCGCCAGGATATTGCTGGCCTGAACCTGCGCGTTCGGAACCTTCACCGGCAGCAGGATCGGGTCGATGAACAACCTCTGCGTGTCGAAGCCCTTCTCCATCGCCTTCTGCACTATCTCCGCCGCCAGCGCAACCCGCGTATCCACGTCCTGCGGCACGCCGTTCTTGTCCATCGTCAGGGCGACGACGCAGGACTTCGGCCCCGCCTGTTCGGCCATCTCGATGTACTTGTCGAACACCTCCTCGTCGGATTTCTTGTTCAAAGGAGTCGAGTTCAAAAGAATGCCGTTCTCCGTGTTCGCCGCCTTTAACCCCGCCGCTATTACGTTCGGCTTCTGCGAATCCAGCGATAAAGGCGCATCACACGCGGCCTGAATAGTCTCCACCAGCCATTGCATCGCCCCTTCCTGGTCGGCCGCCGCCGTCCCCACGTTCACATCCAGGTAAGTTGCCCCTGCGTCCACCTGCCTCTTCGCCAGCTCCTGGATAACCTTCGCGTTCTTCTCTGCAATGGCCCGCTTGACATCCTTGAACATACCATTGATTCGTTCGGCTATGAGAATCATAACTACCAC
The DNA here is from genome assembly GCA_964429265.1 of uncultured Pirellulales bacterium. Taxonomy (GTDB): domain Bacteria; phylum Planctomycetota; class Phycisphaerae; order Sedimentisphaerales; family Anaerobacaceae; genus CAYSBK01. The sequence continues at coordinate 20,508 of CAYSBK010000012.1, forward strand.
CTTCCCTTCTGTCCTGCGGACCGCCTTATCGCCATATCTCGTTGATAAAGTCCCTCACCGCCGCTATGGCCTGCGGGTGCCTCATACGGATAATGTCGGCCCCGGCCTGCAGCAGACAAATCGCCGTGGTCGCCTCCCACAGCGGACCACGCTTGGCCGCCGGGCCCCATTCCGGCACGTCGTCCTGCTTGGACTCCTTGGCCCGCCACGACTCGTAGCCCACGTCGCAGATCACCGGCATCGCCATCATCTTGTCCCCGCCCAGCGCCGCCAGCCGCTGACGCTCCTGGATCGAGTACGAATACTCCATCCCGTACCCCAGCGCACCGGTCGCCTGGAACGTCACGATTCGCTCCAGCGGAAAACCCATATCCGAAACCAGAATGTTCACCTGCTTGCTGATGTTGATGTCCAGCGGGGCCTCCGTTATCAAGTTGTGCTTGTCCGCAAGTGCAATCGCCGTAAGCGACTTGTAATTGTTCTCCGTGACGGTCCCCAGCAGCACGTTTTCCCCTTTGGCCGCCTCGCTGACTTTCGGCATCACCTCGTTGTCTTTCTGGTCGTCCCCGCAGCCCCATAGTATCAGCGGCACACCGACCGCTTTCAAAACCTCCTCGGTAACCTTCACGGCGTGCGCCGCATCCCTGTTGCCCTTGTCCGGGTGTATCCCGTCGAACTTCAAACAAATAAGCTCCGCGCCGAACTGTTCAACGCACTTCTTCGCCCAGTCCGCCGGATTGCCGACAACGTCCTTGTAAGGCTCGACCAGAACCCCCGGCCAGTCCTGCGGCTCGCAATCCAGCACGTCGATCGCGATCACCGGTTTTTCACCGGCGTCCTCAAACGTCCCGCCGTACACTACGTTCTTCGCACCGCCCACCGTCACGGTGGATGTGCGAGTGCCTCCCTGCTGGCTCGTGGCACCTATGGTCAGGCGATTGACCGAGCCGACAAAACCATCCGAAACTTGCGGTAACGGCATTTGCTGACCTCCAACAGTCTTTAGTGTTTCATTGCTTGTTCACGATACCCAGCTTTCGGGCCAGTATTTGCTTCAAAGCCGTGTATGCCTCATTGTCTTCGGCAATGTCGAAAATCGTCCTGCCCTCGCAGCCCACCTGCTCCAGCGACTGGTCGTACGGAATCGACCCCAGAAGCTCGATGGTCTCCAGCTTCTGCGGCGTCCGCACCTTGTTCCAGATCAGCCCGGTGCGTTTTATAGAAATCGGCAGCGTCCCGGCCAGGTCAAAAATCCGCTGCGCCGTCATCGCCCCCAGCGGCGTGGCCTCGGCCACTATGCACAGCAAATCCACGTCGTTCGTCGTCCGACGCGAAAGGTGCTCCATCCCCGCCTCGTTGTCGATTATCACAAAACCGTAAGCCAACCCTAAATCGTCCAGGAATTTGCGCAGCAGATTGTTCGCCGCACAGTAACAACCGGGACCCTCGGGCCGGCCCATCGTCAGCAGGTCAAAGCCCTTGGCCTCGGTCACCGCCTGGTGAATCCCGTACTCGAAGTGCCGCGCCCTGTCGGTAATGACCTCGGTGGGTGACTTCGCTGCCGCCTGTTCGCGAACATCGGCAATGACCACCTCCGGCTCCACCGCCAGCAACGTCCCCAGGCACGAGTTCGGGTCCGCGTCGACCGCGAGCACCGCCTTCGGCGACTGCCCTATCAACGCTCGCACCATCATCGCTGCTATCGTCGTCTTACCCGAACCGCCTTTGCCGCTGATTGCAATGCTTCTTATCATAGCCGACCTCATCCCTTTGCTGTCACCACCTCGACCGAAGGAAACAAAGACAAATCCGTATGAGGCAGAAACTTCGCCTGCACGAACTCCTCCATATACCCCGGGTGGCTCATCAGGTCGAAGTATGTCATACGCTCGGCGATTTGCTCGGCCGTTTCCATCGCCTTGCTCGCCAGCATAACAATCTTCGCGCCGGCGACCGACGTATTGCCCACGAACTGAATCTTCTCAGCCGGCACGTCCGGCAGCATACCCACCGTAATCGCCTGCCTGACATTCAGATAATTCCCGAACCCCCCCGCAAGGTATATCGCATCCAGCTCTTCCGCCCTGGTTTGGGTCGATTCCATCAACACCTTTATCGCCGCAAAAACCCCCGCCTTCGAGCGAATCAGGTTGTTGATATCAGCCTGCGTAATCACGATTTCCTGGTATCCGTTCTCCGCTCGTACCAGCTCGTATTCAGGCCCTTCATCGCCGTGCTTGAGGCGACCGTTGCCGTCGGGTTTGAACCGGCCCGTCCGGTCGATAATGCCGTTGACAAAAAGCTCAGCCAGTACATCCAGCAGGCCCGACCCGCAGATACCGGCCGGCCGACTGTCTCCAATCGTCCGGAACTCGACCGAACCGTCCTGCTCTATCCTGACCCTCTCGATCGCCCCGGAACCCGCCCGCATTCCGTGCTTTACACCGCTGCCTTCAAACGCAGGACCCGCGGAACTCGACGCACACACGAGCCATTCCTTGTTGCCCAGCACCACCTCGCCGTTCGTGCCTATATCCACAAACAGCGAAAGCTCATCTCTTGCGTAAAGCCGCGTAGCAAGCACACCCGCCACTATATCGCTGCCGACATACGCCGCCACGCTCGGCAGGCAATATAACAGGCCCCGCTTGTTGATTTGAATCCCCGCCTCGGCCGCGCGGATCGGCGGCACGAAGCTCGCCGTCGCGACGTACGGCTCACGCCGTATCCGCGTGCAATCAAGATTCAGCAAAAAGTGAACCATCGCCGTATTGCCCGCGCAGACTATCGTGGTTATGTCCTGCAGGTCGATCCGCTGCCGCGACGCCAGCGTAACGATCAGATTGTTCACGTCGTGTACTATCCGGTTTTGCATCTCGTCGAAGGCGTCGTTCTGCTCGGCGTAAATGATTCGCCGGATGTAATCCTCCCCGAAATTCATCTGGCTGTTGTACGTCGCTTCCGTGTCCACCGTCGATGCATCGTTCAGGTTCACAAGGTGAGCCACGACCGTCGTCGTACCAAGATCAACCACCACCCCGAAATTCGTCCCGCATCGCTCCGGCGGCTCGACCTCCATAAGCTCGGTCGTACCACCACGCCGTCCCACCGTTACCGCCAGCTCGTAATTGCACTGACGCAGGACGTGCGGCAGCTTCTGAAGGATGCGAAAGCCCGTCTGCATTACCGGCGCATCAATCTGCCGACGGATCGCCACGTACAACCTCTCGTGGTCCGCCGTGTGGTCGCTCACCGTCGGCGGAGACATCTTCACGTGAAGCTTTCGAACCAGCGGGTCAAACTCGAAAACACCGCTCGGCATCTCGCCCGCCAGCTCGCTGAACCGCCGGGCGTCACTATCCATAAGTATCCGGCTGGTCTCGAGCGCGTGCCACTTCGGAACCGTTACAACCAAATCCGACAGGACCTTCGTCTGGCACGCAAGCACCACGTTCTCACGAATCTCCTCCGGAGTAAGCAAAGTGGTCGGCCTGCTCTGAAACTGTCCCGAATCAACCTTGACCTTGCACTTGCCGCAGTACCCGTCGCCGCCGCAGATGCTCGTAAGGTACACCCCGACCTGCTGCGCCGCCTTCAACAGCGTCGTGCCTGCCGGCACCTTCGTATGAAGACCGCTCGGCTCAAAACGAACAACGAACTTCTTCTTGCTCTGCTCCATCCAAATCCCAGGCGGACCTACTGCCAGACTTCCTGGAGGTACTTCGGCAGCATCGCCGACTCGCGCGGCCCAACCATAATCTCCCAGCCCGTCGCCTCTTCAAGCTTGCCGCTCATCACCGCAACGTACCCAGGGATGATAAGCTTGCGGTGTTTCACCACATCTTCAACGCCCGTCTTCTGCATAGCCTCCGCCACCGTCTTCTCATTCAGCTTGTCGCCCGAGTACGCCGTCAGAACGCTGGTGCCCTCCGTGTCAACCACCAGGATATGGCTCGGAACCCTGCTGGCCTCCACGTCCGATTCAACCGTGTAGTACGTCAGCGAAAAGTTCGTCGTGAACATCAGCGGCGAACTTTGGTCCGGCTCCCCCACCGCATACAGCTTCGGCTCCACCTGCACAGGCTTCTGCGGGTCCGTATAGATATTCATCACCACCGTCAGCAAAGGCAAAATCGCCTCAGGCTCCGCCACGTCCACCACCACAATGCCAGAATACTTGCAAATCAGGCTCGCCGCCGCCGCCGCAACCTGCATCTGCTCGCCCCCGCCGACGAAACTTATCGTCGGATAACCCAGAGGCCGAAACACCTTCTTCAGACACAGCACACGCATCCTGGTCAGGTCATAAAGCTGCTGCTTGAGGTTCGCCGAGCCAGGCTGCAACACGATGTCTTCCACGCCGGCCGCCTTGACTTTCTCACTCAACTCCGCGAGCGCCTCAACCGTCTCGGCCTTTACCACCAGCGGACACTTGTTCTCCTTGGCAATCTTTGCCATCGCCTCGAAGTTCTCGCCCCCCGCCCACGCAATCAAAGGCACTCTGTCAGCCGTCTTGGCCACGGCACCGGACATCGCCTCCGGCGATTCACTGCACAAAATAATGGCTGAATCGGTCTTTTCCTTCACCGCCGCCGCGCAGGCACCGAACGCCTCAGCCGAGCCGCTGTCGTTCATCACCGCAACCGCACCGACCTGGATACGGATTCCCACTCGCTCGAACTGCAGCGCCTTTATCGCCTCGATGCGCTTCTGCCGGTCCCCATCGCCCAGCTTGTCGGAAACGGTAACCGCCACCACCGTCGGGTTATGAAATTTTTCCTCGTGCCGGAAAAGCACCGTCTCCTGCCCGACCTGGACCTCGCCGTCGCCCGAACCGAACTTCACCAGCCTCATCGGCGGTGCCGCAGCCGCCGCCAGCGTCTGCCTGGCCTGCTCCGATACGTATGGACAGTCGTCCAGCTTCGCTCGCTTCTGCGCAAGCTGCATCGCAAATGCAAGACACGTCGGCATACCGCATTCCTTGCAATTGGTCTTTGGCAGAAGCTTGAATATCTCCAGTCCCGTTAGCGCCATTGTACCTTCCCTTTACTAAAGCCTGCGCCGCCTCAAACGCCGCACGCAACACCGCCCGGCCGCAGCGCCTCGACACTTCCCGAACCGCTAAAACATCGGCTGCAGAGCAACAACCGGGTGCTCCGCCTTTGTTATGAACTCCAGAACCTCTTCTTCCGTCGTCGCGTTGCTCTCGTCGGCAATCTTCGACAAGAACTGCTCGCCGCCCAGACCCAGCTCCTCTGCACGCCGAACGAACGCCTCTTTGATCTCCTCCTTGAGCATCTTCGGCATCCACACTATCCGCCTGATGCCACCCTCGGCCGCGATGAACTTTCGCGACGTAATGTAGTGCTTCGAATGCCCGATGAAACCCGGCGTCTGCTGACCGCCGCCGACCGTCCCGGCCAGAGTCGAAAATTTCATCCCGCAAGGTGTCATATCCGGATACTCACGGTTCACGATCATTATCCCACCCGTCGAAGGCAGCACCGCCGCTATGCACTCGAAGCATCCGCACGAGGTCATCGGGTCCGTTATCATGCTGTACTGGCTCATCCGCTCAACGTTCCCGCCGCTGGCCTTGCGAACAAAATCGTTCACCTTGTCCCACTGCCCCACCTTCTCATCTATGCACTTGCCCTTCGGAATCGGCTGGTTCGCGCCTGCAGGACTTATCTCGTATGCCGCCCGGCAGTCCAGCCAGCTATACGCACCACACAAACCGGGTCGCTCCGGAGAAATCACGCACACGTGATTCGGCGCGAAGCTCTGGCACAGCGTGCACGAATAGAACGTATCGACATCCTCGTCCGTCATCCCCGCAAGCCGGGTATCACGCTCGGCGTAAACCTGCGACGCCTGCTCACGCAGCTTCTTGACGTCCGCTTCTTCGCTGAAAATCTTCACCTGCACCTTGTCCAGAACGCTCGAATATTGCTCGTGGAACATCGCGTGCAGTATCTTGCCAATATGTTCGAGCCTGAGACCGGCCTCGGCGGCGTCCTTGCTGATTCGCATCCATATCGTGTCCCGCTGGCCCATATGCCACAGCCCCTGCGCCTCGTTCACGAACGTATGTATCTGCCTTTCCAGCACCGGCTCGAAGTCGGCCTGCATCTTCCGGCCCGACACCTCCACAACCACTCCCAGCGGCAACCTCCCGCCCGCCTCGACCGAGTCAATGTCGGGGCCTTTGACTTCGACCCTGCCGTCTTCAACCTCGGACGTATCGACCATCCGAAGCCACTCGAAGGCCGGTGTGCGCTGGCCGCCGAACTCCACGTGCATATCGTCTTTGCGAATCCGCTCGCCCTCAAATGCCGGGCTGTAAGGAACCGGAATCGGAACCTCCGAAACCTTTATCTTCAGCCCCCGCACCTCGATCGCCTTCTCCACTATCTGATCGTGCGGGACGTTGCTGACCACGTGCTCGTACGTGCACACACCCGTCGGAAGTATCTCCGGAATATCCGAATCGGCAATGGTGGGAAAACCGTAGTTAATCGCTCCTGCGGCAGTGGCGTACCACTCGTCCGTCACCTCTCCAAGCGCCATAACAAAGGCAAATATCCGGTTCTTGTTGTAAAGCAGGTTCCGGCGGTAATCCCCCGCCTGAACGCCTCCGAAACTAAGCGCCGCCCGGCTGGCGAAACCAAGCGCGTATATCGCCGCCGTTATCTCCCTGCCGAAAGGCACCAGTCGCGTTTCCCAGCCGAGCTGCACGCCGCCCTGCACAAGCTGCTCGGCAAACGTCGTGCCGTTGTGGTGGCCGCACATAAAAACGTAAAGCATCCGCTCCTGCAGTTTTCGCGCAATCTCAACCGCCGTTTCAACGTTCGGCGCAGCCCCTACTACCGCCGCAAACCCCGGCGCCGACCCGTCAACGAACTCGATCCCACGCTCGCGCATAATCACGTCGTCGGCCGCGCCAAGCCAGATGCCCTCCACCGGGTTCGGACCAATCAAGTATTTGCACGCCTCGATAATCTCCTCCGCAAAAAGCGTCGCCATCCCCGCATCCAGGGCCGGCCCGAGGTACGGCAGCCACATATCCTCCGCAACCGGCTCCGGAAGAAGCGGCTTTATCTCCTCGGCCATCACCTGCTCGAAGTCGGCCAGGGTCTCAACCGCCCGGCCCGTCATCGAGTATATTATCGGTATATAATAACCCGTATTCGGAAACTCGACCCTGCAATCACGCCCCTTCTCCTTGATGGCGCGCGCCAGAATATCCTCGGCCTGCTTGACTATCTTGGCAGCACCTCTGATCGCCGCCGCTGCTATGATCCTCGACATTGGCAAATCTCCTTCTAAAATCCGCCTCAGACCGCAAGCGCACGTCGCTCCTCCATCCCGTACAACTTGCGCTCTCGTTCAACGTTTATTCCAAGAGCCTCACGTTTGCTTTCGATATGCTCTATCATCATAGCGGCGGCCTTGACAGGGTCTTTCTCAAAGGCCCATTTGCCGCCCAACTCCTTCTCAATTTCCTCCGTCAGGTAGCGCGTCAGCCCAGGCGCACCCAGGATCGGCAGGGGCTCGGCAATGACCGTGTAAACGCCCGACGCTACAAAGTACATCCCAATGGACACCGCCTTTTCCGACATCCATTCCGGTGCAGCACCGGCAACCGGCAAATCGGATATATCATCTCCAAGCCCACCTTCAGCCACTACGTTCGCCAGAATCGTAAGGATTCTGCTGTTGTCCACGCAGGAGCCGACGTGCAGCACCGGTGGTATGCCGACGGTCTCGCATATCTCCCGCAGGCCCTTGCCACAGTACTTGGCAGCAGCGTCCGGTCTCATCAAACCCGCCTTGCCCGCGGCGATTGCGCTGCAGCCGGTGCTGACAACCAGCACATCATTTTTTATCAACTCCTTTATCATCGCCACGTGACAGGAATCTTGTACCTGTTTCGGATTGTTGCACCCGACAACCCCTGCTGCCCCACGAAGTCTGCCGGAAATTACGCCGTCATTCAGGGGGCGGTAACTTGCCCGATACCTGCCACCCAGGTAATAGAATGTGTTCTCAGCGGTAAAGCCGGCCACCCCTGACTCTTTGTCCCTGGGGATGTTCACCTTTGCCTTCCGATTCGGAAAGTTCTCGATAGCCGTTCTGATGATCTGGCGGGCTACGTCCGCAGCCCTTTCCTCGCTGAAACTAATGTGCTCGGCCCCGGCTATCTTGCACTTCGGTGAGGTCGTAATCAGCTTCGTGTGGAAGCAGTCGCACAGCGAACTCAGCGCCGGCATAATGCACTGCACGTCCACGAGCATCACTTCTACCGCGCCGGTCATTATCGCCAGCTCCTGATGCAGAAAATTGCCTGCCACCGGGATGCCGTGGCGCATCAATATTTCATTAGCCGTGCAGCATATTCCCGCGATGTTAATGCCTTCAGCCCCTTTGTCCTGAGCCAGTTTTTGCATCTCGGCTTCCTGAGACACGCCCACCACAATATCGGAAAGCGTAGGTTCGTGTCCGTGAACAACGATATTCACCTGCTTTTTGTCCAGTACGCCGAGGTTGGCCCCGAAACGTATCGCCTGCGGACTGCCAAATAGAATATCCGAAAGCTCGGTTGCTATCAGCGAACCGCCCCAGCCGTCCGAAAGGCTGCACCTGAGTGCCTGCTTCATAAGGTTTTTATAATCCGAACCTACTCCAATGTGAGTCCGGTGCATTATCTCGACTATCTCACGGTCTATCGAACGCGGCGTCACGCCGAGCTGCTGCCACACTTTCTGCCTCGCCGGCGGCGCGTAGGCTGCCGCCGTTGTCAGAGTACCCTCCTGCCGGCCGAATTCGTTCATCACCGCCCGGGACAGCTCAGCCACAATTTCCTTTGTGTCCCTGTCGTCGGTCTTGATACCGTAACGCCGGGCCACCTCCTTGAGCTTGCGCTCATCCTTAACCATATAGTCGCACTTTTCGCTTTCAGCCACCATCTTCAACGTGTGGGCTATATCCCGGCCATGGTCGGAGTGTGCCGCCGCACCGGCTGCAACCATTCGCAATAGATTCCTTGCTGCGATGGTATCGGCTGTCGCACCGCATACCCCGGTGCGAGGTTCGTCCTCAAACGGATCAACCCGACAGGGTCCCATTGAGCAGTTTCGACAACACAAACCCAGCCGGCCGAACCCGCACTGCGGCTGCTGTTGCTCCAGACGGTCCCACGCATTCTCCAGCCCGGCCTGGGCCATGCGTTCGATCATTTCCTGTGCCGCTTTGTCGCTGCTGCGTTTGTTTGAATCCATATAGACACCCCACTTTACTGTTTTATTCCTGTTTGCCAATCCCGCCGGCTAATTTAAGCGATTTACCTTCGCCCACCTGTTCAACCTCGATCAACCCTGTCCCCGCACGCAGCAAAGCCGTCGCCATCCTGCCCCGTGGCGAGTTGAAACGCTCCAGAAAATGACTCCGGCTTTCACCGTCAACCACCGCCCGGTACAACTGGCTGGCATACTGCGAGCCGTGCTTTCTCGCAATCAGTTGTGCACCGACAATCCTGTCTTTACGGTCGGTCAGAAGCTTTGCTGCTTCAAAAAGATTTTTACGACCGCCCGATTTCGGCGGCTTGAGGTCGTGCACCTCAACGTCCAGATTCAGTTCTTCGGCGCTGGTGCTGCTGTGGCCTACCGTAAAGATCTGAAAGCCCAGGATCTGATCGGCCTGTGCCCGCAAAAAACCCGCCGTCTCTATGTTGGCTCCCGCCGCGTTCCTGCCGGCGACACTACCCGCACAGGCACCAATGCTGCCAACCGGCAGATACACAAACCCACCCGTGCTCGCATCGGGGCTTTCCGCACAGTCGCCGGCGGCGTAAATATCCTTCGCCGACGTCTGCATCGCCATATCTACTCTTATAGCGCCGCTGGCACCAAGCTCTATCCCGGACTTTTCCGCCAGCGCGGTGTTTGGCTTCACTCCCGTGCCCATAATCACAAGGGTCGCCGGTATCTTCTTGCCCCTGTGCACAACATACTCGACGTTGTCGTCACCACAAATCTGCGAAATCGCCTCACCCGCGAGCATTTTCAGTCCTGCTTGTTCGAATCGGCTGGTAAGAAACGCCGAAAGCTCCGGCTCCAGCACCTTTCGCAAGATTCGCGACCGCACGTTGAAATAAACTTCCAGGCCCTTGTGCATCAACGCCTCGGCTATTTCCAGCGCGATAAAACCGGCACCCACGACAACTGCTGTTGACGCACCCTCGGCCAAACGCACGATCTCCGCGGCCGATTCGTAGGTCGTGAACGTGCACACCCCCCGCTTGTCCGCGCCTGCAATCCTCGGTATCGAGGGCGAACTGCCGGTCGCAATCACCGCCGAATCAAACTTAATCTGCTGGCGCTGCCCACGCGACCGTGCGACAAGACTCTTGTTCGACCCATCAAGTTCGACGACTTCTGTTTCGCACTCCAGGTCGATCTTATAGCGCGACAGCACAGCTTCCGAAAAAACCTTAGCATCTTCGGGCGACTTGATATGTCCGGCTATCAACGCCGGAATTGCAGGTCTTCGGTAAGGAACTCGATCCGTCGTAATCACCGAAACCTTCGCAGCCGCGTTCTCCTGCGCAGCAGCAACCGCCGCCATCATTCCTGCTGCACTGCCGCCGATGACTACAACCTTGCGCACCTACTACCTTTCCCTGCTTTTCTTCTTCGGCTGTGTCGCTAGTTTTTTCGATGCGGTCTTCCGCCTGGACTTGGTCAATTCAGCCAGGGAAACCATCTCTATCGCGCCCGTCGGGCAGGCTTCTACGCACGCCGGCTGCTGACCTTGCTCCAGTCGCTCCCAGCACATATCACACTTTATAACCGCCCGCGATTCCTGCCCTATGCGCAGCACCCCAAGCGGACAGATAACTATACACAGCTTGCAGCCGATACAAAGATCCTCATCGATTGTTACGGGCGACTCAGGACTCTCCCGATGTATTGCCCCCGTCGGACAAATCTCTATACACGGTCCGTCTTCGCAATGCCTGCACTGAATCGGCACGCCGAACTCTCCCGCTGCCTCGACCGCAACCATCCGCTGTGGCCTGGGCGATTCCGCCACAGCTTCCTCAAGTACCTTCGATTTCGAATGAACCACCGCACACGCTATCTCACAACTCTTGCACGCCAGGCACTTCTCTACATTGACTACAATGACCTTATCCATCGTATTGCTCCGGATTGCTAATGCCCTTTTCTTGCCTCGTCGGGCTCCCCCCAGCTATTATTGACCCAAAACTCGCTATCACGCGCCATACCCGTACTGCGCAACGACCGGGCACCCTGTAGCTTTCTACGTCAAAAATGCGGAAAGGTCATTATAGGCCCCACGCCGCCCTCTGTCAAACCTTTCCCCGCCGCACCCGGCACCCCGCCGCCCGGCCCGCACAGCCCCCCGGCAATTTTATTTTCGTTTCTTTGAACAGAAAGCCCATTGGAATGGTATATTTACAGCACGGCGAAAAATCCGACTCCGCTGCCTACGACCAATACGTCAATAAACTGACCCTGCTGCACAAGATGCTTGTTTATG
>CAYSBK010000013.1:0-30839 GCA_964429265.1 uncultured Pirellulales bacterium
AGCACGGCAGCCTACCAGGCGACCCAGTCGCTCATTGCGCTGGGGTCGGGCGGGCTGTGGGGCAAGGGCCTGGGCCGCGGGGTCTGCAAATACGGCCACCTGCCGGAGGACACCAGCGATTTTATCTTCGCCATCATCGGTGAGGAGCTGGGTTTCGTGGGGACATTCGCGGTGATAATCCTGTTCATGTTGTTCGTGTGGCTTGGGGTCATCGTGGTGGTCCGAAGCCGGGACCGGTTCGGACAACTGCTGGCGGCGGGCGTCGTTTTGACTATCGCCGTCCAGGCAGCAATCAATATCGGGGTGGTTACCGTGGTTCTGCCGACGAAGGGGATAGCGCTGCCCTTCGTTTCGGCCGGGGGCACGGGGATGTTGCTGTCGGCTGCGGCCGTCGGGGTGCTGATGAACGTCGCACGCAACTGCGAGGCCGCCGAGCAGATGGTGTCCGCCGCCGGCAACAACAGCTAACAGGCAGGGTAAGCAGAGCCTCATATTGGGAGGTGACGGGGCGTTGCAGCTTTTTTGCAACTGGATGGATACCTTGAACGGCATCGTGTGGGGCCCGGCGATGGTGGTTCTTCTCGTGGGGACGGGCCTGTACCTGACGTTTCGGCTGCGGTTCATCCAGCTTCGACACTTCCGGCACGCGCTGGAATGCATCAGCGGCAAATACGACGACCCTCAGCAGGCGGGTGATATCTCGCACTTTCAGGCGTTATGTGCGGCGTTATCCGCAACGATCGGGACCGGCAACATCGCGGGCGTTGCCACCGCCATCGCCCTGGGCGGACCTGGAGCGGTTTTCTGGATGTGGCTTACGGCGCTGGTGGGAATGGCAACCAAGTTTACGAGCTGCTCGCTGGCACTGCGTTACCGAATAATTCATAACGACGGCAGTGCGTCAGGAGGGCCGATGTACTTTCTCGAAAATGGGCTGGGACTGAAGTGGCTGGGCGTATTGTTTGCGGCGTTCGCCGGTATTGCATCCCTGGGCATCGGCTGCGCGGTGCAGTCAAACTCGGTGGCGGAAGGAGTGTTGAGCATCCTGCCCGGCAGTTGGCAGAATCACAGGATAGCCGAGGGGGTATGGCTGCTCGGCGGTACGGCGGCGGTCAAGCCCGTTGTGGGGATTGTGCTGGCGGTTCTGGTCGGGGTGGTAATCATCGGCGGCATCAGGCGTATCGCAGTGGTGGCATCACGAATCGTGCCCTTTATGTGCATCGTTTACACCGTCGGCGCGCTGACAATACTGCTGAAGAATATTGAGGTGATACCGGCCGCCTTTTCTCAGATTTTCCGATATGCCTTTACGCCGGTTGCCGCCGGCGGCGGCTTTGTCGGGGTGGTGATGTCCCGGACGATACAGAAAGGCGTGGCACGAGGGGTTTTCAGCAACGAATCCGGACTGGGGTCGGCGCCGATGGCACACGCGGCGGCCAAGACAACGGAGATGATCAGGGAAGGCTTCGTGGCGATGTTAGGACCTTTCGTAGATACGATTATCATCTGCACGCTGACGGCGCTGGTGATAATAACGACGGGCGCCTGGCAGGTTCGAAGTGATTCGGGCCGGCTGCTTTACGGGCCGGGTGGGGTGGGTGTGCCGGTAAAGATGGTGCTGCACGGCCGACAGGTAGAGGTAGTGGGGACGGCCGGCGGGCAGGGCAAACCGTTTCTGGACGCGAAAGGAAGGCCTTATGAATTGCCTACCGGAGCGCGGCTGACGGCGGCGGCATTTGAAAAGGCACTAGCGGCGCCCGGGCGATGGGTCGTCGCGGTGGGACTGATATTCTTTGCCTATTCGACGATGATAACGTGGTCATATTACGGCGACCGGTGCTTTGAATACCTCTTCGGCGCCGGAGCCATTATGCCCTACCGTTACATCTATTGTTTCTTCGTGTTCGTCGGGACGATAAGCGGTCTGGATGCCGTCTGGACGGTGGCCGACAACCTCAACGCAATGATGGCCATACCGAATCTGACGGGGCTTCTGGGCCTGTCGGGGCTGGTGGTGAGGGAATCACGACAATACCTGCAACGAATGAGGCCGGGCGGAGGCTTCACCGGCCGGTGAGTTTTGCGATTGACGAGGCCCGACAGGATGTTGCAGGCGCAGGAGGATTCGCGTAATATCACGCCAGAAACTGAAACCGGACAGGGCGATTTTTTATGCGCGACTTCAGCAGCGCCAAACGCATAGTCATCAAGATAGGTACAAACACTCTGGCCAAGGACGGTGGGGTGGATACGGCCTACGTTCGGCGTATCGCCGGGCAGGTGGTCGGGCTTCTGCGGCAGGGCCGGCAGGTTGTCATAGTTACTTCCGGCGCGATAGGGATGGGTGCGGGCCGACTCGAACTGAGCGGCAAGGTCAATGATACGCGAATGAGGCAGGCCTGCGCGGCGGTCGGACAGCCTTTGCTGATGGCCGAGTATCGCCGGGCGTTCGGGCGTTACGGCATTACCGTTGCGCAAGTACTTGTGACGGCGGAGGTTCTCGACAACCGAAAGACCTACCTGAACCTTCGCAATTCGATAGAGAAGCTGCTGCAACTGGGCGTCGTGCCGGTGGTCAACGAGAACGACTGCGTCAGCACGGACGAAATAGGAACGAGCTTCGGCGACAACGACAGGCTAAGCGCCCTTGTGGCCAGCAAGATCGACGCGGACCTGCTGATAATGCTCAGCGATATTGACGCGCTGTACGACCGGGACCCGCGTCGTTACGCGGATGCAAAACCCATCGAAACGGTTTACGAGATAACGGAGCAGCTTCTGCGCAGTGCCGGCGGCGCAGGAAGCCGATACGGCACCGGTGGGATGCGGACAAAACTGGAGGCGGCCAGGATAGCTTCGAATGCCGGCTGCCGGATGGTGCTGGCATACGGACGTGCTCGCAACGTGATAGGCAGAATACTGGCGGGCCGGAAGATAGGCACATTGTTTATGCCCAGGCGCAAGCTGGGCAACCGCGCCAGGTGGATTCTGAACAGCACGCCCGCGGGCGTGATTACCATCGACGAGGGGGCGATGCGGGCCGTGAGAAACCACAAGAGTCTCTTGCCCAGCGGGATCGTATCGGTAAGCGGGTCGTTCGAGGCCGGGTCGGTGGTTATGCTGAACGACAGAGCCAGGGCGGTGACAAATTTCAGCAGCGCCGAGCTTCGCCAGCTTGCCGGGCGACACAGCCGGGAGATTCGCAAGTTGCTGGGGCCGAACCGGCGGGACGTGGTGGCGCTTCCGGAGGACATTGTGTTTGTCGATTATTGATGAATGTGCGCGGCGGCCGGTTTGTAACGGCACTTATCGCAGCACCGTTGAAACGCTTTTTTAAGGAATAGTTGATGCTAAGCCTGGAACATTTTCGTCATATCGTCCCGGATGAGAAGCTGGCCGAGATTTACGTTCGGGCAAGGGGCCTGGCGGGCAAGCATATCGTCCACGTCAATGCCACCTACCAGGGCGGCGGCGTTGCGGAGATGCTATATCCGCTGGTGCTGCTTATGAACGACGTGGGGATAAACGCGGGCTGGCGGATTCTCCACGGAAGCCAGGAGTTTTTCGAGGTAACCAAGAGCTTTCACAATGCGCTGCAGGGGGCATCGCTGAACCTGAGCGAAAGGAAGAAGCAGCTCTACCTGAGCGTGAACGACAATTTTTCGAAGTTCACGCACCTGCACCACGACTGCGTGATAATCCACGACCCCCAGCCTCTGTCCCTGATAAGGTCATATCGGAAGATTCAGCCGTGGATATGGCGGTGTCATATCGACCTGACCAAACCGCACAAAGATCTGTGGGACTTTCTGAAGGGTTTTCTGCTCAAGTACGACCAGGTGGTTTTCTCCAGCGAGAAATACTTCAAGGAAGACCTGCCCGTGCCCCAAAGACTGATGTTTCCCGCCATCAATCCGCTCAGTCCGAAGAATCGGCCTATCTCCGAGAAAGTGATGCTGGAGGAGATAAGGAAGGTCGGCCTCGATACGGACAAGCCGATTGTCGCACAGGTTTCGCGGCTGGACCCGTGGAAAGACCCGGAGGGCGTGATTGACGTATTCAAACTGGTAAAGGAACAGGTGGATTGCCGCCTGGTGTTTTGCTACAACGTGGCCAGCGACGACCCGGAGGGCTTGCGGATGTTCAATAGGGTAAGCCGAAAGGCGAACAGGTACCTCAAAAAGGGTGACATTGTGTTCGTCGTGGGTAACCGGGAGGTGCTGGTCAACGCAATCCAGAGAGTCTCAAGCGTAATTGTTCAAAAGTCGACTCGCGAGGGTTTCTGTCTGGCCGTGACCGAGGCCCTGTGGAAAGGCACACCGGTGGTCGCTTCAAACGTGGGCGGCATTCCAATCCAGATCGAGGACGGCAAAAACGGCTTCCTTGTGGACCCGAACGACAAAGAGGCCTGCGCCGACCGGATCGTCGCGCTGCTTAAAGACCGCCGACTTGCAAAGCAGCTCGGTGAGAACGGCCGGGAAACCGTCAGGGAAAAATTTCTGATTACACGACTGTTGTCGGATTACCTCTACATGCTCAACGCCGTTATGGGTAGGCAGCCATAGAACCGCATAGTGGGGCCGGGCAGGCTGATGCGGTAGGCCGGCCAAAAAAGGAACGTATTGCTGGTTTCTGTCAGGAGGCAAAGGCGATGGACAACGTGCGAGGTTGTAGTCAGTCGGGCTGTCCGATGTCGCAGGTCAACCGACGAGATTTTCTGGCGGCGGCGGGTGCGCTGGCGGCAGGTGCGGCGGTGTCGGTCGTATCCGGGGGGTGCGGCGGGCTCAGCACGTCGCTTTTCGGCGAGCCTGCGATTTGGGACGAGACGGAGCCGCTTGCCGCGCCAATGCCAAAGGCGAAGAT
The DNA here is from genome assembly GCA_964429265.1 of uncultured Pirellulales bacterium. Taxonomy (GTDB): domain Bacteria; phylum Planctomycetota; class Phycisphaerae; order Sedimentisphaerales; family Anaerobacaceae; genus CAYSBK01. The sequence goes on from CAYSBK010000013.1 coordinate 4,864, forward strand.
AAAGGCGGCATTCGTCCGGCCGAACGTGGACAAGTACTGGATGGGTTGGCCCGGGGCGGCTTACGATATAGCCGAGCGCCAGCGACAGTACACAAAGGTGCTTCGGGCTGCGGCCGCCGCTCAGGGCATCGAGCTGGAGCTGGTAAGCGCCCCCGTTGCCGATTCGCAATGCGTCAGCGCCCTGTGTGAGAGTCTCAGCAGCAACCCGCCGGACGGCACGCTCATCGTTGCTATGTGTCTACATCACGGCCACTCCAACTTCTGGCGGCACGTTGATACGATTGCGCGGAATAAGGGGCCTGCCCCGATGGTGATTTTCAGTCCGATGGGGACGTCTTTTACCAGTGAAGTGAGGGGCAGACGGTTTGCGGGTGTGCGCAAGAGCGGGGTATTCGTCGGGGCGACTCAGGACGTTGAGTGGTTGGCGACGGGTCTGAAGATGCTGAATACCGTTCATAAGATGAAGCACACCCGGCTGCTTATCGTCAAAGGCGACAGGACGTACGACCGAAGGCTTGAAGTCATCGGTACGACGCTCCACTACGTTCCGGTGAGCCGGTTTCCCGAGGAACTGAAGAAAGTCGAGGTTTCGGATCGAGTCCGTGCCATTGCCAACTACTACAGCAAGAAGGCCGAGCGAATCGTTGAGCCGACGCGGCAAGACATACTGAACGCGGCGAAAAACTACATCGTTGCGCGGCGCCTGATGGCCGCCGAAGAGTGTCACGGCATATCGGTCGACTGTCTGCCCCTGGTGGGGCAGCGACGGATTCCGTGCGGGCCATGCGTGGCGTGGTCCCGGCTGAACGATTCGGGCTCGGTCGGTGCCTGTGAGGCGGACTGGAACGCGGCGATTTCGCTGAGACTGACGAGTCTGCTGTTCGACAGGCCCGGCTTTATGCAAGACCCGGCCCCCAACACCGTCAATAACACGCTCAACGGCGCCCACTGCTCCTGCCCGACAAAACTGGCGGGTTTCGACCAGCCGCCCGAGCCATTCGTTCTTCGCAGCCACTCCGAGTCCGACATCGGAACAGTGACACAGGTCTTGTGGCGTCCGGGCCAGAAGATCACAATAATGAAGTTCCAGGGACCGGAGAAGATGATTCTCGGCACCGGCAAGGTTGTGCGCAACATAAACACTCCTCCGTCGGGCGGGTGCCGGACATCGCTGGAGGTGGCACTGGACAACGTGCCTGACAGCCGGGACACCGCAGGGTTCCATCAGTTGTTCATCTACGGTGACCTGGAAAATCAGTTCAAGGCATATTGCGAGCTTGCTGGGATCAAGGTTGAGCCGTTGTATCAGCCGGTGCCCGTGGCCTGAGTATCGCCGAAGATCAAGAAGAAAAGGTACCAAAGCCCAGGGCGTTCAACTGGCTCTGGAGCAGGGCGAGTGTCCTTTCCAGCCTGGCAAATCGCTCCACGAGCCTTTGTTCTCGCTGGTCGAGGCGGTCCTGCTCCTGGTCTATCCTGTCCTGGAGATTGTCTATTATGTCATCGACGTGTGTCTGGTCGATTTCGAGCGAGCCGGTGCCGGCCTTGAGCATCCTGTCGAGAACATCCTCGACGGCGCCGGCGAATCCCTGTTTGACGCGGACGGTTGCGGTGAACGTGCCGTCCTGGCTGAGGTCCACAGTCAGTTGCAGGCCGTTCTCGGGATAAAGTGGGTCGCCGTCGTCGTCGAAGGAACTGTCGCCGGTGACGATGTTGCCGCTGTAGGTTGCATCTCGATAGGTTGATTCGGAGGCGAGTTTTATCCGGGCGGAGGTGATGGCGCCGCCGCTTACGGTTACCTGTACGTCGTAGGTACCGGCGGTGGTGTACCCGCTGTTAGCGCCGTAGAACCTGATGGTGTTGCTGTCGGAACTTCCCGTCTTGTCCGCTCCAATGATTGCAAGAACACCGGTGTAGTCCTCGGCTACGGCTTCTTCGAAGGCGTTGGTATCGAGATTCAGCAGGCCGGAGCCGTCGAGATTCAAACCTATATCGGCAGGAGTCAGGTGCGTGTCGATGTCCTGAACGAAACCGCTGGTCTGGACGTACACAGGCTCGCGAAGTTGTGATTGTATCGCGGAGACGACGAAATCACCCATCAGTTCGCCGGCGGTCTGCGTGGCCTGATTGTAGGCGGTCTTCTCTTCGATAAACGCAACGGCGGCGTTGTAAGCGTCGATGAAGTTGCTGAGCTTTTCCTTCAGCGCGTCGATGTCACGGGTAAGAGTCACCTCAGCGGTTCCGGTATCATGGAGGTGAAGCGTTACGCCGCTGATTACGTCGTCGATGGTATTGGAACTTCTGCTTATCCAGCCGTCACTGCCCTGAGTCTGCTCGGTGACGACGTAATTGGAATTGTCCGAAGGTGTAAGATTAGCGGGATTCAGCGACAGCAAGGCGACGTTGCCCAGGCTGCTGTCAAACGTAAATGTCATTGTTCCGCCGGCACTGGTGAGCTGGTCACCCGAAACGGTAATGTCGCCGACGCCGACATTCGGCAATGCTTCAAGCGCGGCCTGTATGTCGGCCACGGTGGCATCGTAGGCGATGGCGCCGGTGGTCTGTCCGTCGTAGGTCAGCGTGAAGGTCCCGGCAGAGGCGGCCGTGGTCCAGCTAAGTTGCTGGACTTCGGAAACGGGCGAGGTGGAAGGGAAACCGTCAACCCTGACCTTTGAATCCTGGGCGGACTGGGTCTCGGTGAAATCGGAAGCGGTAAAGCCGGCCAAATCTGCGGTTACGCTGCCGCCCTGGGTCTGCTGGCTGATGTCAGGCAGGGAAAGCGTCGTCGAACCGGAGCCCGGGTCGTAGGTGAGGGTCAGGTCCATCCGGCTGGTTCCGCAGGTGTTGTCGGTAAGGGTTATCTTGCCGTTTACCAGCGTTGCGGTGGCGCGGCCATCGAAGGCGTCGTTGATTTCGGAAATAAGATGGGCCAGCTTGGTGTCGTCGGTGAGGGTCAATTCGCCGCTGACCGTGTTGCCGTTGTGGTCGGTGCCGGTGATGGTGATTTTCTCGTCGCCGACCAGGGTGCCGCTGAACTGGTCGAGGTCTACGATTCTGGAGGACAAGGCCGCGTTATCGGTACTGACGGTAAGAGCCGAGTCGGCCTGCCACAGTTCGGTATTCGCTGAATTGATCGAGATCTGGTAATCGGAGCCGGCGTCATTTCCATTGAGCACCAGGTGATATGAGCCGTTGTAGTAAAGCAGGCTTGCGGTTACGCCCGGGTTGTCAGCGTCGTTGTTGATAAGACCGACCAGGTCCTCGAGCGTGGTGGTTGCGGTGGTGGTTATGACCGTTTCCTTGTGGTTGTAGGAATAGATGAAGGTGCCCTGGCCGACGTAATCCTCGGCGTACTCGATGCCGGCGGCGTGGACGAGCCGTTCGGCGTTGGCCAACTGGTTGATGACAACCGTGTGATTGCCCTCGAAGGCGTTATAAGAGGCCTCCGCAGTCAGGATATCGGTATCGCTGGATGCGGCGCTGAATGACCGAAGCTGGTCGGCGTCGGACAACGCGCGGGCCGAGGACCGCAGGGTTTGAAGCTTGGTTTCAAGGGTGGCCAGGGCTTCCTGTCGCTGCTGCCACTGGGTCTGTTGCTCTTGATACATATTGAGCGTACGGCTTTCCAAGGCCATCAACTGGGTGATTAGGGCGTTGGTGTCAATCCCGGTCAGCAAGCCTGGCAAGCGGAGTGTCGACATTTTAACAGCCCCTGATTCGCAGCGTAATTCCTGCCGTATCGTTCACAGGCTCCTTCCACAATTCATTATCGTTTGCGGAGCCGTTCTACTTAAGCGTTTTGCAAACTTGTCAAATGACCGATGCCTTGCCGGGGCACCGGCTGTACGTATCACGAACCGAGCGACACTTTTCCAGAAGTCGCTTGAGGCGCTCGTTGGTCGGGTCGGTGCGGAGAGACCGCTGGATTTCGGCACAGGCCAGTTCGCAGGCCTCGGCCGTGTAGGCCGGCGCGTTCGAAGAAACGTAAGCCCTGCCTATCGCCAGGTACGTCATGGCGGCACGACACCCGGCGTACAGTGGTCGTGCGGCTTGGGGTATCGTATCCCAGGCGACATCCGGGAAAAGCTGCTCGTGCTTGAAGGTTTCGGTAAACCTTCTGACCACCTCAAAGTGAGCGCGGGCTTTTTCGGCGGTGAAGTTTCTCGAAAGGCTCCCGCTGGTCATCCGCCGAAGGTAAAAGGCACCCTTGAGGTGGCGGGCGTTCAGGTTGTGCTTGAGGAACCTGCGGATCATATCGTAGTCCTCGGCGACAAGCAGTTGTTCGTCGAAAAAGCCTATCTTGTCGAACACGCTTCTTCTGATACAAGTTCTGAAAGGCACAACCGGAAAGCCGCAGCGGAAAAGGTCGCTTATCAGTTGATTCCTGTCCTGGTATTCGGGTCTTTCGATGATGCGGATGACCTTGCCGTGGGCGTCGATGAGGCAGTCGTCGCAGTAAACAAGGTCGGCGTCCGGAAAGTTCTCAAAGTGCCGGAGATGCCTGGCTATGAAATCAGGCGTGACCATGTCATCGGCATCAAGGAAAAAGATGAAGCTGCCCTGCGACCTTTCGACCCCCGCGTTTCTGGCGTGGGCCGGGCCGGCGTGGTCGGTGCAAAAGTACTTTATCTTGTCATCGCCGAACGACCGAACGATGTCTTTGGTGTCGTCGGTAGAGCCGTCGTCAATGACGATAAGCTCGAAGTTCCTGTAGTTTTGGATAAGCACGCTTTCAACGGCCTCGGCGATATACGCTGAGGCGTTGTAAGCCGGCATAATCACCGACACCAGGGGGTTGCCTTCGCAATTATACAGGGGAATGACTGATATATACGGGTTGCCATAGCGCTTCCCAACGAGGTATCGTTCGTAAAGACTGTGAATCTTGCGGCCGTGCTCGACGCCCTGCTTATTGTGATAGTAGAGGCCGAGGTACTGTGGTATATGCTTGAATTCGTATTTTTGGGAAATACGCAGCCAGAAATCCCAGTCACCGGCGCAGGTAAGGGACTCATCGAACCAGCCGAATTGTTCGTGGAGCGATTTCCGCCACATCGGCTGCGAACCAACACAGCAGCCGAACAGCAGCCTCCGGCGGCTGTAGTCCGGCCTTTGAAGATATTCGGTGCCGTGATGGTTTTCGAAGGTGTCGTTCGGCGTATCGGTTTGAATCTGGTCGCCATATACAAGTGCGACATCGGGGTCGGCTTCGAGGCACTGCGCCATCACCTCCAGCGCGTCCCTGCGGTGTCGGTCGTCGGTGTTGGCGTTGGTGATGAACCTGCCGCGGGCAATTCGTATGGCCCGGTTCCACGCCGAATAAACAGTCTCGCGCTGGTCGGTCTTGATGTAGACGATGTTGTCATAGCGCTGCTGAAATTCCCTGACAATCTGCTCCTCGTTTTGCTCGGAGCCGCTGTTGACCACGATGATTTCGAGCTTGTCGGCGATTGTCTGGTTCTCAAGGTCTTCCAGACACCCACGTATGAACCGCTCACTGTTGTAGGTCGAAACGACAGCGGAAACAAGGTATTCCTTCTGTTGAGACGGCTGAGCAACAGGCAACGGGGGTCCGGCTGCAACGGCGGCTCGGTGCCGCTTGTCGGCCCGCTCGACCAATTGCTCGTACAACCTCTCGTGCTGGTTTACCATCTTACTGAGCGTAAAATTCTGCAATAGTCGCCGGCGAGCCGCAGGGCCGGACCGGCTTCGCAGTGCGGCGTCGGTCAAAAGAACCTCTGCCATTTTTATGAATTGGGCGGCGTTGCCGGGCTCCGCCAGCAGGCCTGTTTCCCCGTGCCGTACAAGCTCGGGGACGCCGCCGGTTGCGAAAGACACAATCGGCACGCCGCAGCCCATAACTTCAAGCACAACAAGAGGACAATTGTCGGCCATCGTCGGAAAAAGAAACACGTCCATCAGGTTGTAGAACAAAGCGAGCTTGTTTTCATCGGCCACGAACGGAAGCTGGACAAACCTTTCCCTGGGAGCACCTTCGCAGACGCCGCCGATGCAGATAAAAAAGGAGTTGGGGTACTTCTGCGCAAGATAATGGTAGCTCTGCAGTATCAACTCGCCGCCTTTTCGCGGGTCGCCCAAACCCTTGTTCGCCAGAAAGCCGACAATAACCGCATCGGAGGGAACTTTGAACATCCTGCGGACAGCCCGGCGGTCCATCGGCCTGTAGAGTTGCTCGTCGATGCCGTTGTAAATCAGGTGGACCTTCTTATCCGCGAGCATACTTTTCTCAACGAGGCCCTTGAGCCACCGTGAGGGCACTATCAGTTCAAAATCCGAACGCCGGTATATTTGCCGTTTGTCCTGCCACATCCTGGCGGTCTGGTCGTGGGGGATTGAAGGGTACGTTTGCAGGTCGGGGCAGTCACCGCAGCCGGTTTGCCATTTTGCGCAGTCCAAGGCGTACGCACAGTGTCCTGTCAGCGCCTGCATATCGTGCAGCGTCCATAGTGAAGGCCTGGCCTTTGTCAGTTCGGGCAGCGCCGCCGGATTGAAATAGCCGCCGTGGAGGTTGTGGAAATGCAGGACATCCGCCGACATAAAGTCGCTGTTCCGCGCCAGCGAAAACGTGGACTTTATGTCATAATATAGAAGGCCCCGGCGGGTTTGCTCGTTGCCACCATCCACAACGGGGTCGGTGATGACGTGAACGTCCTGGTCATCTGAAAACCGCTGGCCCACGAACATTTTTGTTTGATGTCCCCTGGCCCTTAGCTGGTGCTTAAGCATCCAGGCGACTTTGGCGGCGCCGCCTTTGTTGTCGACGGTGCTGACATATGAGATTTTAAGGGTCTTCGGCCGGGAGACCGAGCCGAGTGCTTGCAGCGCGCTTCGAGTCTGCGCGGGCGAGGCGGTAAAGTAACTCCTGAAATTGGCAACAAGTTCGGGCTGGATAAAGGCCTGGCGGGGGTAACGGGTGGGCTTCGTCTCACAACAGACGGGTTCGTACTTTGTGGTGCTGCGGCAGTGTTGCCCGGTGCCGTCGACGCCGATGTTTTTTACGTGTGATTTCGTCGGATACACGTAGAGGCCCTTGTTGACATACACCGACAGCACCCAGTTGAGCGTCCAGACGTCCTTGAGCCGGCCGGTAATGAATTTTTCTATGAATACGGGGATGTCGGTTCCGCCCTGAGTCAGGTCGATATTGTCACGTTTTGCGATTTCGATAAGTTTGTGCAGGTCTTTTTCGTAGTGCGCCCAGGCGCGTTTCCAGGTGGCCCAGCCCCAGCTTCCGATCCTGGGAGAAAAGTAGGCATCGTAGGGGTAATCCTTCAACAGGTGCTCGGGGACCGGCACGCTGTAGCCGCTGATGCCGAAGACGTGCGGCTCGTTTTCGTACTTTTCAAGACAGGTATTCATAAAATCAAAAAAGTATTGCTGCGGCACACAGTCGTCTTCGAGCAATATCAACCGGTCGTGCAGTTCGAAGACATAATCGACGGCCTCCGTTATATTGCGGGCAAGCCCGAAGTTCTCCGGACGTTCTATTATTCTGGGCGTTGTCCAGTCGATGCTGTGTATGAGCCGGCGCACCAGGCCGACTGACTCAGCATCTTCCGGTCTTTTTGGGGCATCGGAGAAAATGTAGAGGTTCGTTATGTTGTGTTCCCGCAGCTTCTTGAGAACCTCGAGCGTATGCTTCGGCCGGTTATACACCACCAGGACCACCGGCGTATCGTTCGATGATGGTCTCGGCCGCGGCGCCGAAGCGGCAGGCAGCGCCGACGAGCCTGGGTGGACAGGCAACGGCTGGGCTTCAATCCTGCCACGCAGTTCCCAGATGTCTCTGTTATGTTTGAACTTCAGGTAGCGTTCCGTCCGTTGGTATCTGGCTGTCTTTTCCTTCTGGGCGCTGCCGACGGTTGCATCGTGATAGATGGTCGTCGCAGGCCAGTAGATGACCTTGCCGGGGGCGTTGTATTTTTGGTGGATTCTGTAAGTCAGGTCGGAGCCTTCGTGGCCAAAAAGCAAAGGGTCCATTCCGTTTAATTCGAGGTAAATGCGCCTCAAAAAGGCGGAGCAACCTTCCAAATCGCAGAAGGTTGGGAAGGGCCGATCGCCCTTGTCGTAACCTCGGGCAGCCCTGTTGGCGTCGGGGTCGGTTTTGGGCAACGCCCTGCCTCGCAAGCCCCATATGTCAAAGCTTTCGAACGCCGACTTTATTGAAGAAACGTAATCCGGGCCGACCAGCGCGTCGTCGTCAAGAAAAGCTACTATTCGGCCGCGGGCAAAGTGAACGCCGATGTTTCTGCCTTCCGAGAGATTGAGATTGATGGGACATTTGATGTACCGGTCTACGTACTGCTGAATAGCCTCATAGTCGGTGCCGCCGTTGTCAACCACGATTACTTCAAAATCCTTGTCGTTTTGGTCTGCCAGAGCGCATAGGCACTGTCGCAGTTCGGTCATCCTCCGGCAGGTTACGACTACCACGGACACAGCCACGGCACCGTTGTCCCGGCGTTTGCCCGGGAGGTTCGGCAACTGGGAATAATCAACGGCCTGCCGATATTGCTGCATCAGTTCCGTTGCGCCGGCAAAGTCCTCCCGGTTAAAAGCTGCGACGGCTTTAGTGAAAAGTTCCGCCGCGAGTCGGCTGCCGGAAACGCCCGTCCTATCGTTCTCGGCCACACGCCCAGCCAACATCGCCATAATTTCATCGCGCGAGAATGCCTTGGGCGATGGAAACTCGGCCGCATCCACGATCCTTTTTACAACCGAATCGGGCAGGTGCGTTTTATCCCGGAATATGTAATAGTGGTCGCGCAAAAACCTCACAAAGGCCAGCACTTTCGAGTAATCAAAGAACCGGTCGAAAGATGCCCTGAGACAGCACGGTATCGTCCGCTTGAGCTTCTTGGGCTCGAGCTTCGCCGCCAGGCCAACGTTGGATAATACACCGTCGCCGAGCAGGATTATTTTTTTCCTTCTCAGAAGGGCTTCAAATGCAACAGTGGAGTTTATCGAGACCACCAACTCGGCGCCGTCGATCAGGTCCCAGATGTTGACGTCTTCGGCAACAATAAGATTTCGTCTCTCACCAGAAAGGTCGGCCAGCCGCCTCTTGCTGTGACTTTTCGACTTCGGATGGGGTTTGGCGACAACGGTTACATCAGCCGGGACGGAATCAACAACCAGGCGAACAGCCTCGGCAACATCGGTAAACGCAGAAAACCGGGTTACGTTTACGTCTTCATCGACCTGCCCCGCAAAGAACACTATGGGTGAATCCTCTTTAACGCCGAGCCGCCGGCGCAAGCTGTCGGGCCTGCATCTGGCCGGTTGACTCCAAGCGCTGGCTCCAGACGACGCTACAGTTTCGATGTAGGCCAGGACATCCTGTCGCTGGTCTGCATCAAGACGGGCCCGGCAGCACCGGCTGTCGAGACCGCAGCGGGCATTTATCCCAAGCTGGTCAATGTACCAACTTTCAGGCAGCATACCCTTCTCGGCATAGAAGAAAGGTACGTTCAACTCCTCCAGCAGCGTCCGGGCCATCCCGCGTACGTCGGCCATCCCGTTCCAGACAATAACGATGTCCGGTTGCAGGATGCTCAGTGTCACCCTGAAAAACGCAAAACGTTCCAATAGCTGGTCGGCCGAGTGCCATAATGCGAATTGCCCGGCACGGTCGTAGGTCTCGGCGTTCGGCTGCTTGCTCAGGTCGCACGCCAGCCGGCCCAGCGGCCGTGGTGTGAGCCTGCGATAGTCGATGACATTGTAGCGGCCAGGCTGTTGGCCCTGTTGTTCGATGCCGTTGACCGTACAAAAGACCTCGAAACGCTCGTCGTCCGCAAGTGCATCGAAGAAGCCCTTGTAGGCCTGAAAAATCCACTTGTCGGCGGTTTCAATAGAGAACAGAATCCTTATCTTATCGGCCATTTCGTTGTCTTGCCTTTCAGGTCCTCAGAAACGGTTTCCCTGAATCATCCGGTCTCCGCCCAGCCCCAGTTGTACTGTTCGATGTCGCCATCAAACGCCTGGTGAACGAACGGCGGGAAATACCGTGACAGCTTTTCCAGGTCCCCGTTGTCGTAGTTGAGGTCCGCCGGCAGCGTTATCCGGCGTTTTTTCAACACGGCAGAAATATTGTAGCCGTACTTCTTAAGAGCGATTTGTGAACAGTCGAAGCCAGCCAAGACAAGGTTGTACATAACAAGTCCCGCATTCCAATGGCTGACGTGTCCGCCAACGATCCGGTGCTTCAGTGGCGTCACAGTAACAGCAAGCACACCGCCGGGCCTCAGCTGGCGATTTATTTTCCTGAGAAACGCATTGACGTTGAGCTGGTGCTCGAGCACGTGGCAGCACCACACGCAGTCGTGCGGCTCAAAATCGGTGGCGTTGTAATCACCAATTATCGCATCCGCAATACCCGGCTTGAGGTCTATCGCCGTAACTCGCTTGCCGTATTTTCTGAACATTTCGGTGTGCCGGCCGTCGCCACAGCCTATGTCCAGCACCGTGTTGAAGTGGCATCGGGTGAGCAGCATCTTCAGGGCCTCGCTGCCGAACTCGAGCCTTTCGACAGCCGGGTCGGTGATAGCGCTGCGGCCGCCGCTTTCCGCCGGGCTCGGGATGCTGGGCAGGCCAACGGTTTTCAGTAGTGCCGCAAACGTCCCGACTGCGGCAAAATAATCCCTGTGCACCAGGATAAAGCTCTGATTGACCGAAACGCTGAGCGGCGGGTCGCAGTTCTCGATTTCTTCGATCGACTCTTCCAGAACCGCCATATCGAAAACCACAGGACGTCTTACGAACAACAGAAAGGCGCCGCTCGCCGCCGCCGCTTCGTCGAAAAACTGCTCCGGGGCGAATGGCCGGCCGGTATCCAGTAGTTTCAGTCGAGGCCGGCCAGCCCATATCATCCCCCTGCCGGGCAGCCGGTTCAGGCCGATTACCTCGTAATTATCGGGTATCCGTGCGGGATGCAGTCGGCGCAGGTAGCGTTCATATTCCGTCGCTTCTCTCACAGGCGGAAGGATGATAGAGCACCTCACGGTGGTGTCCTGCATCCGCATCTGCCGGGGAACTGCCGTATCTTTATCTTTGACAACACCCATTTCTCTGCCTTCTTGCCCGGCCTGCCTCGCTGGTTTTCACACGCACATACACTCACGCGTATCCGAGAACCTTCAGCCTCTCCAGCATCTGCTCGTCGAAGTCGGGTTGCTCAGGCCGGCTTGTTGCCACTGCGCCCCGGCCCAGACGCTCGTGCATCTGTCTTTCGAGATCGCTGATTATGTGTTCAACGCCCGCCTGGTTTGCAGCGTTGTTTAGCTCCATCGCATCTTCTTTCAGCCTGTAGAGTTGAGCTTCGTTCGTGGTTACGTTCCTGATGTATTTGTAATCCGGGGTGCGAATGGCATACAGCCGGTCAATAAGTTCACCGGTGGAAAGCCGCACCACCCCGCCGCCTTCGGACACGACGGGCAGTTCCGCGGCGCTGTCGGGCTCATCGATATAAGGCAGTAGTGAAACACCGGAAAGCTCCTGCTGCGGGGCAATATCGAGCAAATCGAGTATCGTGGGGAATATGTCGATGTTGCGAACCTGCTTGGAGATTCGCCGGCCGACCGGTGACAGGCCCGGGCATTTCATAAGCAGCGGCACATGCAGATTGAAATCGTACATCCTCACGAAGTGTCCCCAGGCACCGTGCTCCCAGAACTCTTCGCCGTGGTCGGCGGTGAGAAAAATCACCGTATCATCGAGTAAGCCGCGATTGCTCAGCAGCCTCAGCAGCAAGCCAAAATTCTGGTCGAAGTACCCGATTTCGCTGTCATAGCAGTTGACGACCAGTTCCTTCTGGTCAACCGTCAACGGCCCGGTGCCTTTGTGAAGCCTGTCGAAGACATCACCGAACCGCCTCAGAAAGTTCAGTATCTGCATCGGCGAGCGGTCCGCCGAGTACCGACTGAAATATGGGTCCCGCGGGTAATAAGGCGCGTGGGTATCCATATAGTGAATCCACATAAAGAAAGGCTGCCGGCGGTTGTGAGCCAGCCAGTCGCCGACCTTGCTGTTGACGGCTGCACTGCAGACATACGGCCGGTGAAACCTGAGAACCTCGGCTCTTTCGATCCCGTTGGTACTGTGCTTTATGGTACAAGTGATCAGTTTTTCGCTTTGCGAAGGGAACATATCGAATCGCTCATCGCAGCCGCGGTCATACCCGTACTTGCCCGCCACCAGCGGATTGGTGTTGAAAGCGACGGTGGTGTAACCGTAGCGCTTGAGCACCTGCGGTATGGTCGGCCTTTGCAGGTTCAGGGTCAGCAGATTGCCGTCGACGCCGGTGCCGTGAAGCGACGGATAAAGCCCTGTCAAGATGGATGGTATCGAACTTATGGTTGTCGGCGACGCAGAAAAGGCCGATTCGAACAGCACACATTGCTCCGCAAACTCATCGATATGGGCACTGGTGCGCCTGTGATATCCGTAGCAACTGAGATGATCGGCCCGCAGGGCGTCGGCAACCACCACTATGATGTTAGGCATATCCGTCTTCATATCACCGTTACCGTCCTTTCTCATACGTTGTTGCGATATACCTTGAAGGCTTTCCTGGTCTTTCGCAGCCGGGTCAGCTCGGCGTTGACGGCCTGTTTGCGGGCGTTCAGCGCAAGGGCAAGGTCTCTGTACAGCCGCCGCAACCGGGTACGGCGTACCTCAAGCTCAGGGTGGGCCTCAAAATCCACCGGCCCCATTGTCTCCACGAGCCGGGCTGCCTTCTCGCAACTATTTTCTATGCTTGTCATATCGCCCAGTCTGGCCATCTCTATCTGTTGCTGTAACAGCCGCTCCAGTTGTGTCATCTGAGCAGTCAGTCCCGCTTGCTCCGACCTCGGGTGCAACCGCGTTGAGTCAATCTGTCGCCTGGTATCCGCCATACGTACCGCGCCTTTCGGTCACCGTCTCGCTTGAGCCAACCGGTGTTCGACCTCTTCAAGCAAGTCCGTTGCATCGGTATTGTGCGGTTCCAGGGTGAGAACATCCAGAAGCATCTTTCTTGCCTGCTCAAGCCGGTTCTGCCTGCTGTAAAGCGCCGCCAAGGAAAACATCACCGACGTGTCACCGGGATGTCCTTCGAGGTAGAGTTCCAGATAATGAATGACCCTGGCAAAAGAGTTCATCCGGCACGAGGTCTGGAACAGGCCGAGCAGCGCCGTGAGGTTATCGACGTCCAGTTCAAGACACTTGAGGTACAGCTCAAACGCCGCCTTGTAGTCGCGTCTTTGCTGAGCGACCATGGCTCTGCCGGCATAGGCTTTTGCGCAGTCGGCGTCGAGCCGGCAGGCCACGCGAAATGCAAGTTCCGCCTCTTCGAGCCTGTCCTGTTGCAGCGCTGCAACGCCGAGGCCCACGTAGGGCTGTGCATCGTCGGGCTCAAGCTCTGCAGCCTTTTCGTAACATCTCTGTGCCCTTTCGTAGTCGCCGACGCAGGTGTAACAGTCGCCGAGCTGCTGCAGGACTTCGTAGTGCTGGTGGTCGTTCTGTTCGGGAAACTCGTCCTGCCCGAAGCCGACCTGCGGTTCAGCGGCAGGCAGCGCGTTTTCTTCTGTCAGGCCCATACCGGTTCTTTCCTTTCAAGAATTTGCTCGGCTGCTTTGAGCGACTCGATCGCGGCAGGGAAATCCTTTTCCCGGCGATGAAGTTTTGCCTGCAGCAGCAGTGTATCAACCGTGGGACAATCCCGATTGAGCCGGGCGAGCAGTTCACGTGCTCTGGCATACCCGCCGGCCTTGAAAAGCGCGTTCGCGGCCAGCCGATCCATCCAGAGCTTGTTGTCATAGTGTTGACCAATGTACTCGTACATTTGGGCGGCACGCGCATAATCACCCTCTTTTTCCGCCGAGCGGGCTTTCTCGAGCAACTGGTCGAACTGGAATAGAATCTGCTCCGGGCGCACCCGCAGCAACTTGACACCCGCTGCGGCCAGCGACTGCCGGACCGGCAGATGAGGGAAACGGTTTCTGGCGTACTCCAGGTCAACCTTTTTCAGTACGGCAGCCCAGTTCTGCTCGGTAGCCTGCTCCAGCAGGTAGCCTCGGCGGGGCCGGGGATCGTGCATCAGGGCGTGAAGCGCATCTTCGACCCAAAGCTCGCCGATCTGCCACCCTGCCGGCACAATGGCGACATAAGGGCCGGGGCATTTCCGCAACGCGGCGTCCACGCGCTGCGCGGCGCTGGCGTCCGGCTCAACGCAAACGCCGATTATATTGGGCATTGCGGTCTTGAGTTTACCCAGCTCGGTGCGTGTGGCGGGCAGGTAAAGCTGGTACGGGTAAAAGGTGAACCGCCAGATGCCGCCGAGCGTGCGGGCGGCGCCGCCGTCAAGCCTATCGGTAACAAGAATTATGGACATATCTTCCAGTTTTGTCCAAGGTTTGGCAGGCCTGGTGGTACGAATCGTCAGCGCGTCTTTCATATACGCGCTCTTGTCGCGGCGTCTTACCACGGATATCCTGTCGCTGTTTTCAACGCTGCTGTGGTACTCACCGGTGATCTGGACAACGTGCTTGAAATCGCAGAAGAAGCACAGCCGCCGGGTCATATCCCAGTCTATCAGAACGCCGAGTTGCTCATTGTACGGCCCGGTCTTCTCCAGCAGGCTGCGACGATGCATCAGGCTCACGTGAAGCACGTGGTTGAAGTACAGCATAACAAAGCGGTCGAAATCCCGGCTTACATCAACCACTTTACTCAGGACGACCCGCTGCCCATCGGAGCGCACCCTGCACCGCGCATGGTACAGGTCGCTGTAGGCCGCACCGAATTGCGGCTGGCTTTCGAGGGCGTCAACCAGCACCTGGACGTGGTTGGGATAGTATATATCGTCGTCGTCGAGATACGCTATGTACTTGCCGTCGGCGCGCTCGAGGCCCTCGTTGAGCGAATAGGCCTTGCCGAGATTTTCCTTCCTGTCTATGAAGACCACTCGCGGGTCGTTGCAGCCGTCGATTATGGGCTTGACGTCCTTGCCGCCGTCGTTGACTACGATGACCTGGATGTTACGGTAGGTTTGATTCAGGGCGCTTTGCAGGGCCCGGGCGAAGTAAGCCGGCCGGTTATAGGTGGGCATAAGCACGGTGACCCGCGGCCCCGGCCCGACTCTACGCCGCGAAGCAGGAACAGCTGCATAAGTATCTGCCAGGTTGTTTGCATCTCGCGTCATTTTTCCTCGCCGACCCCGGCGCACACGCTGTCCGACACCTGCGTGTTCGGGGGGTGTACTTCGGCTTCGAGCCGGGTGAAAACAGCATCTATCTTTTTCAATTGTTCATTTAATGGATAACGTTGCTCCACAAAGTCACGATAGACCTGCGGCTCGTAGGGTCCCGAGCACACGTGCCGGCAGAATTCCTCCGAAATGTTAAACAGGTACTGCGGCGGAAATATCTCGTCCGCACCCGGAAAGTTATGTATCACGGGCTTCAATCCGCAGGCCATCGCCTCCAGAACGCCCATTCCCTGACTTTCGCCGATACTGGTCGATACCACGAAGTGCTTGTCCTCGAGCCAACCGACAATATCTTCCTGCCAGCCGTCGAACACCACCACCTCGGACAAATCCATCGCCTCCACCATATGCCTGACGTATTGTTCGAGCATCGGGTCCTGGAAATCGCCCGCGAAGAACAGCCTGTACTGGTCGTCTATGTAGTGCAATTTCTGCATGCACTGCAGCAGAAACATCGGGTTTTTCCGCATATTGAGATAGCCTATGCAGGCAAGGTTCTTGCCCCGCGTCCGCTCTGTAAACCTGAACTTTTCCAGGTTTACACCATTGGGAATCGTCACCACCTGCGTGCGCGTTTCGATGTCCGGCACCCGGCGCAGCAATGCCTGTCTGACAAACGAGTTGCCCACCAGAACGAGGTGGTCGATGTTTTCCCACCGCACCTGCGCGGGCCAATCCAT
The DNA here is from genome assembly GCA_964429265.1 of uncultured Pirellulales bacterium. GTDB lineage: Bacteria > Planctomycetota > Phycisphaerae > Sedimentisphaerales > Anaerobacaceae > CAYSBK01. Next base: position 20,806 of record CAYSBK010000013.1, read on the forward strand.
GTAGGCCTCGAAGCGATGCAGCCGGACAACGGTCTTGCACATTTTCGGCAGTTTCGATGCCTCCACCACAAGGTTGGTGCACCACTCAAACCAGCATATGTCGTTGGTCCGCATCACCTCGCGGAGCTGCTCCAGGCTGCGGACCTGCGGCATCTGCACGTTGTACCGTCGCCCGGTATAGTCGTAGATATCCGCCAGGAACTTGGTGTCGCCTTCAAGGCCGCACAAAAAGGCTATTCTTGGCCTGTTGTTCCGTATCACCTCGATTATCTTGCTGATGAGCGGTTGGCCCGGCGCCAACTCGTCAGACTTCAACAGCACCTCAATGGCGTTGGCTTTGTCACCACGGTCGACGAAGGCGGTGGCGGTCCTGGTCAGTATGTCGGAACTCAATATGCCCATACGGCGCATATCGTCGAATAACCGTGCCGTGCACTCCGGCCTGCCCTGCGCCAGCCAAGCCTCCGCGAGGTTCCACGTGATTTCGGATGAATCAGGCCTGAGGCTCTTGGCTCTGGAGAGGTAGTCCGCGGCCTCGGCCGACCGGCCCAGACAGTGCAGGATGGCACCTGCGTCGTTAAGTGCCTCGGCGTCGTTGGGACAGCGCTGCAAGTGTTGCAGCACGAGCTTCAGCGCCCCCTCATAGTTGCCGGCTTCGGCCAGTTCTGCGGCTGTTTGCTGGTTACCACAATCGTCCATATGTATTACTCCTGTACTGCTGAGCCCACGCTCTTGAACGTCTCGGACAGCGAAAAACGCTGCAAATTACGTGCCGCCGGCACCATCCCGCCTTGCGGCTGAAACCCGCCGGCCGCTTCGGCATCCGCGTATAGTTATCGAACAACCGTTCGTATCAGCAATAGCCGCGCACGTTGCCGGATCATCACCCGCCCCCTCACCTGATGAAATCAAGCAGCGAAACAGACATTATTTTTGCCGCCACCGCCAGTGACATCTGGTACAGGACTTCCTGTCGGGTCAGATCGACGGCTACCTGCGCAACGTCGGCATCCTGCAGCCGCGACATCTCGTCTTCGCTGTCATATTTGATTTCTTTGAGACTGTCCCTGAGCTTTTCAAGGTAGCCTATCTCCGAGCCTATCGAGACCTGCATCTGGGCAAGATGCTGGTTAAGCTCTTCGAGCGATTTCAGGCCTTCGCTGCGCACCTGTTCAATTTGATCCTCTGAAAGTCCCCTTTCATTTCGCAACGCGTCGCGGATACTGATCAGCGTATCGAAAAGGTTGTATGTGCCGGGCACACGCACCAGTTCCACGCCGGTGCTGTTTATTCCCGTCGAATCAACGTACAGAACCCTGTCCGTCCGCGAGTCAACGACCGCCTGATTCGGGTCTCCGCCTGAAGGAACCGTCACGTAAGTTGCGCCGTCGTCTATCGACAACCTGTAGTTGCTGCCGTCGTGCGTGACGGTCAGCCACACGTCGCCCCGGACACTTGATGTTCCGGTCCCGGCTGCCGCACCAGTGTCTCCCGCGAATACCGGCGTCCCCCGGCTGTCCGAGCCGAAAACCTCCTGCCCTATGTAGTAGGCGTTCGACTGTGCGCCCGGCGCGACTTCCACGGTTCGCTCTTCAAGGCTGCCCTGGTATGTTACGGCGGTGATCCGGCCGTTGGTTCTCTCAACGGCAAATGGTTGCGTGGCGGTGTCGCCGCCGCCGAATATGTACTGACCCATACGCCTGGTGTTCGCCAGCAGAACCACCTGTTCCAGGATGTCGTCAATCTGGTCGGCCGCAATGTCGCGTTCACGTTCGCCGTAGATGCCGTTGATTATCTGTGTCAGATAGGTCCTGGCCTGCGTAACCTGCGACATCACGTCGTTGACGACCGTCGATGAGTATTCCAGGGTTTCGCTGACCTCTGAGAGCCTGTCGATAAAATTGCCGAGCCGGTTTTGCTGCGAATTAAGCTCAAGGATTCTGTAGGCGTCGGATGGCGCGTCGGACGGACGGTTGACCCGCGAACCCGTAGCGGCCTGCTCTTGCAGGCGGGTGATCGCATCAGCCTGCAACTGCAACGCGAAGTTGACGTTGTTGTATATGTTGCTCAGGGTCTGCGTCATCGATTTCTCCACAACTGATTGTTCAGCCGCCCCGTATCCCTCACGCAAGCTCTTGCGACTATAACAGGTCCATAAGTGTCGACAATGAGGAGCTGACCGTGCTCAAATACTTGGCCATTGCCGCGAACATCTGCTCGAAAAGCAACATCTGTGCAGCCTGTTCGTTTATATCAACGCCGCTGAGTCGGCTCTGCTGGTCGCTGAGGTCCCGCATCACCGCTTCGGTGTGGTCCTGCTGCATCTGCAACAGGGAGACCTGCTGGCCGATGCTGGTGATGAGGCGGTGGTAGAATTCGCTCGGCGTAAGCGAGTCCAGCTCCGCAACGGTCTGGTCTCTGAGGCCGGCCATACGCAGCGCGTTGGCATTGTCGGTCATATCCCGGCCGAGGGCCGTCGCAATCGCACCGGGTGATTGGGCAATCCTCGTATCCAACGATATGTCGGCGGCACTACTTCCGGCGAAAAAGGTATTTATGCCTGCCGCTGCCAGCACGCCCGAAGTATCGGTATCGGCAAACGCCTCCACGTCAAAATTGTCACCGGCAGCGAAATCGCCCGGCCCGACCGCTATCTTGATTCCGTTGCCTACGTCCAGCAGATCGCCCGCGGCGTAGCCCTGCCCTATATTCAGCGTGGCGACGACTTCCCCGCTGCCGCCGTTGTCGCGTACTTCAAGCTGGAGGCTGCCGTTGCCCACCGATCCCGCGCCTGAGACGGTGAACCGAAAGGTATCATTGCTGCGGCCCGTGTAAATGCCGGAGACGGCAATGCTGGGAGGCGACGAGCCGTTGAGTGTGCTGGCGGTCGGTTCGTCAAGCACGGCCGGCAGGAAATCGAACGTGTAGCCCGCGTCCGCTGTAATGGTAAGTCTTGAGGCGTTTACCGACGCGCTGACGCCGACCACGCCGCTGGTTATGGCGGCGGCGATAGTGCTGAGCGTGTCCGTTGACGCATCCACACTGATTCCGTACCGAGTTACCGTGCCGGTCGTCGTGTCGGTGACCCTTATGTAAATAGTGCCGTCGGAAACAGGCTCGTCGAAATCCGCAAGGTTCTCGCTGGACATAGCCCATCCGCTGAGCTGCGTAAATGAACCCTGGGAACCCACCCCCTGTACATGATACTGGTTGACCCGGGTTATTATGGCACCGGCCAGGGCGTCCAGCTCTCCGCGTATGGCCGCCAAGGTATCGTTTTTCAAACCCACCAGGCCGCCGATTCGTCCGCCCTGTATGTCCGTGTAGTAAGTGTTCTGACCCTCCGGCGCGACGCCCAGCAGGCGATCTTCCGTAAGGCCCGCCTTTAGAGCTGTAAACGTTGCACCGGCCACACCGGTCGTTCCCGCAATGCTGACATCCACCACGCCGAACTCGCGCACGCGCGTTTCCACCGGCGCCAGCTCGGCAAGCTCGTTAATGGCCTGGTCTCTCTGGTCACGCAGATTGTTCGCCTGGCCGCCCAGCACCTCCTTGCGACGGATTTGTTCATTCAGCTCGGCAATTTGCTCGCCGAGTGCGTTGATGCGGTCGATTGTGGTATGCATCTCGAGAATGATATTGTCTTCGACGTCATCCAGAAACGCCGCCAGGTTGTTGAACTGCTCGGCCATGCTCTTGGCGGCCGTGACAAGCTGGTTCTGCCAGACACCCTCGTTCGGATGGGCGCTGAGGTCCTGCAGGGCCGCAAAGAACTGCTCGAGCGCGCCGTTCAAACCACCACTGCTCGACAATTCGCCGAAGGTGTTCTCAATGGTGGTCAGGGCGTTGAGTTGCGATTCGATCTGTCCGCCGGCGGTTTGTTGCTGCAGTATCTGCTGCTCCACAAAGGTATTGATAAGCCTGGTGATGCCGTCCACTTCCACTCCGCCGCCCAGGACCAGCTCGCCTATCTGGGTGGCGTAGGCCGGAGAGAACTCGATTCTCTGGCGGTGATAACCTTCGGTCGCGGCGTTGGCAATGTTGTTGCCTATGACATCCAGGCCCTTCTGGGCCGCATCCAGGCCGCTCAGTCCTATCGAAAAGCTATCCATCAATCAATCCCACGTTGTGCGACGTGCTGCGCGCGACTCCGAAACCACAATGTCGCCCGGCGCCCTCAACGGCCGCACAGTCACCGTTCCGGTCAAATGTGCAAGTTCATCAGGTTCTCCCCGGCCTGCGGTTTGGCCCGGCCGGTACTGTCGTATACAAGCGACCCCCTCCGGCCGCGGCCGAATATCACATCCAGCAGCGACCTGTTCAGCTTCTCAAAATGCCTCAGCAGAAGCGCGGTATTCTGATATTCCTTCCGCAGAAGCCCCGTCAATTCGACCAGACGCTGCCTGCGCTGTTGCAGAGCCACGGCCGCGTCGGCCCCGACCCGTGACGCAAGGACCGACAGGTTGAGCTGTTCCGGGGCCACACCGAGCAGCGATGCCAGTTCCCGGCGGATCGCCTGTCGCCGAAGCTCGTTGCTGCCGTAGTCATCCGCGCGGAGCCGAATAGCCTCAAGCAGACCTGTCAGTGCCTCGCTGTCGCGCTTTACAAGGCACGCCCGCAGCTTGTTCAGGTCGGTTAGGCACTGCTTGATGTGCGCCGCGTCACGGTCGAGCACCACCAGCAACTGGTCAACTTTCTCTGTCACCTGGTCTGTCAGCGTCTTCATATCTTGCGGTCCACCAAAGAAGGCTCCGCAGGCGTCTGCTCCGACTCGGCCAGCCACCGATATATGTCCCGCCACAGCCCGAAACCGCCCTTGTCGGCCACCTCCTTGGCAAGGTAAAACCAAAACAAACCCTGCACCTGCTCCGCAGCACCGTCACGCTCGAAGCCCCAGTCACCCACGGTCTTGCTCATCTCGTCGAACAACCTGTTCAGAAAAATCGACTCGAAGTCCTTTGCTATTTGCTTCTTCTGCTGGTCGGTCAGGTCCTCACCGGCTCGCCGTACCGCCGTTATCGACCTCAGCGAGGTCAACTGCTGCAGCGAAACACCAGGTAAAAACTCTTCCGTTGATATCGGGTTGGGTAGTTCCATCGCGAAAACAACCGCATCAAAAAATTCCTCACATTATGACCAGCTTGGCCTGCAAGGCGCCGGCCTTCTTGAGCGCATTGAATATCGCCACAAGGTCCCTCGGTGTCGCCCCAATGGCATTGAGGCTCCGCGCAAGGTCCGAAACCGTCACCGACCTCGGCACCGGTATCAGGTAACCTTCTTTCTCCTGCACGCCGATGATTGTTTCGGGGACGGTCTCGGTCGTGCCGGCATCGGAAAACGGCGCCACCGGCTGCGATACGTATTGCGTTTCCTTGATTTTTACAACCAGGCTGCCCTGCGATATCGCCACCGGGGATATCCCCACTCTTTCTCCGACGACAATCGTGCCCGTCCGCTCGTTGATAACTACAACGGCCGGCGTATCAACGGCAACATCCCGCCCGGTAATTTCATTTATGAACGCGGCGATACCACTGCGGTCAACATGCTCCGGCACGCTGACCTTGACCGTGCCCGCATCTACCACCTCCGCGGAGCCCGGATGTATATCGTTGATAACCTCGCTGATACGCTGGGCCGTGGTGAAATCACTGTTCCTGAGATTCAAAGTAACGAACCGCTGTCCAGCGATGTGCTCTACGAAACTGGCAATCTCCTCTTTTTCGACTATGGCGCCGCCGGGAATGCGACCTACCGTCTGGTGATTCTTGGTGATGGAAGCCTTGTTGCCTGCCGCCGCCCAGCCCCCTATCGACAGCGGCCCCTGAGCCACCGCGTACACCTGGCCGTCGAGCCCGCGCAGCGGCGTCGCCAGCAGCATACCACCCTGCAGACTCTTGGCATCACCCACCGCCGAAACGTCCACATCGATGCGCGAGCCTACCCGGGCGAACGGTCCCAGTTCGGCCGTGACCATAACCACCGCTATGTTGCCCGTGCTGAGGTCCTTTGGAGATAATACAAGGCCGGAATTCCTGAAAATGCTCGTCAGTATTTGACGAGACGGCAGCGTGGTATCACCGGTATTGGCAAGCCCTATCACCAACCCCACCCCCGACAGCGGGTTGCCCCGGACGCCCTGGATGTCAACTATGTCTTTTATGCGCTCGCACCGACCGGGCCCGGCCAGCGCCGCCAGGCCCATCAAGAAGACCGTTACTCGAATCCGCATCGCAATCACTTTCAAGTTCCTCCCGGACAGAACACTCAAAACGGCCACAGGATGTCGAAAATCCTGCCCAACCACCCAGGCCTGCTATACGGAGCCGCCACTCCCCCATGCCGGGTCACCAGCTTGAAATTGGCCACTCTTTTGCTCTCGACGGTGTTGTCAAAGGCGATGTCACTGGGTCTTACAATGCCGCTGACCTCGACGATCTGGACATCGCCGGCGATGTTGCGGTCCCTCGTGCCCATCACGACAAGGTTGCCGTTGGGCAGGATGTCCACAACCACCACGGTTACCGAGTCCACGAACTTGCGTTCGTCCTTGTAGTCGGCTTTGCCCGACAACTGGTTGCTCGAACTGGCGCTGGTGCCGAACTCGCCGAGGTCGGCGAAGTTCCCGACCTTCCCGTCGAAAGTGATGGACTTGCTGACATCCTTTTTGAGGTCCCGCTTGGCCTTGTTGTCAATCTTGCTGTCCTCGGTGATCTTTATCGTCAGTACGTCCCCGATGTTGCGGGCGACGTCGTCGGCATACAGGTAGCCCATATTGGTATCTCTGCGGGCCCAGATTGAGCCGGCCCGCGACGGCGCTACCGGCATCGCCTGCAAGGCAACCATTACCACAAATAATATCCGCAATGTCATTTTCTTCTCCATATCTTTTACTGCATTGGCGGCGCGCTTACTCTTCGAGAAGCGCCGGTCAGAAAACCGGCTGAACCGACCCGTCATCTTTCACCCGCGCCCAGATTATCATTCTCGAGTCCACGTTCCGGACTCTTATCAACTCGCCGACACTTCCCTGTTCGAGCGTCTTGCCAACCGCCGTAATCAACAGCCCCGCCGTCTCGAGTCGTATCAGCACCGTCTCGTTGCGCTTCAATACAACCCTGGGTTTCGGCGGCGCCAGCACCCGTGCTTCAACGACTGAATTGGCCGCTATCGGGCGCTTCGCGACATAACCGTAAGGCGGATTCCAGTCGGCCGCCTGCGGGCGACCTGAAGCGATATTTTGCAATTGTGTGTTTTCAGGTGATACTACGCCGCCTTTTTTTATGTCCTGCACGGCGATGAGGCTGCGAGCTTGGTATTGCGGCCTGAACGCCACCAGCCGGCTTTCCGTCGCTCGACCGTCGACAACCACGTCTATCCGAACGGTCGGCAACGTCGGCCAGTCGTATGCCACCGATGCCGACAGCTTCACGTCGCCGGCCGCCGCCGGTATCACCACCTTCCGCGGCTTCCTCACGCAAACCAGCCGACACTGAGACAGCTCCGGAACATTTTCCTGCAGGAACGCTGCGGCCGTTTGGGCCATCTCGTCACTGGTGATCGTCTGCTGCTGCCTCTTGACCGTGGTCGTTTCGGCGCCGCTGAACTCAACATCTGCGACGTTAAGGCCGCTGGACGCAAGCCTGCTGAGCACCAGGTCCCGCTTGAACGCAATTTGCTGGTCGGCCAGCGAGAAGCGACCGAGCTTTATTTGCTCGGCCCTGGCAACCACCGAGGCGTCGCCTCGAAGTATCGCAACCTGACCCAGCGTGAAAACCGAGTCACTGACGGCCACCTGTCGCGGCAGATGCACCTGCAGCAGTGGGCCGCCGGCCGCATCGGGCTGCCGCGCCTCTGCCGAGCCCCACCCGGCGAGGCAAACACTCAGCAGACAAACCGTAATTATCCTCACAAGACTTTTAGCGGTCATAACCCGTCCCCTATGTGCCGACGCTATTGGCTACTCGCAGCATATCGTCACCGGCCTTTATGGCGCGACTGTTTATCTCGTAGGCCCTTTGAGCCGTTATCAGATTCACAAGCTCGGTCACCATCTGCACGTTCGATTTTTCCAGAAAGCCCGCCTGAATGGTCCCAAACCCGTTCTCCCCAGGCAGGCCCGTCACCGGCGTCCCGCTGGCTTCGGTCTCGGCCAGAAGGTTGTCGCCCTCGCTGGACAACCCCGCCGGGTTGGGGAACTTGGCCAACTGCAGTGTACCGACCACGGATTGTGTCCCCGAGATATCCGTTACGTTCACACCGCCGTTCTTCTCGATACTCACCGACACCGCGTCCGTCGGCACGGTAATGGCGGGCTCGATAAGGTAGCCGGTCGTCGTCACCAGCTCGCCGTTGGCGTTTATCTGAAGAGCACCGTCACGTGTGTACTTTATGGTGCCGTCCGGCATTGTAACCTGGAGAAACCCTTCGCCCCGGATTGCTATGTCAAGCGGCCGGGCCGTGTTTTGCAACTCACCCGCGGTAAACACCTTTATCGTCGAGGCGGCTCGGACACCGCTGCCCACCTCCAGCCCGCTGGGTGAGACCAGACCGGAAGACACCTCCGTACCCGACTGCTCGACGTCCACGTAGAGCAAATCCTGAAAGTTTATCTGGCTCCGCTTGAATCCGGTCGTGTTGATGTTCGCCAGGTTGTTCGCGATAACATCCACCATCATCTGCTGGGCACTCATACCCGTGGCCGCAGTGGAAAAAGCTCTCAGCATTTTGGCTACTCCTTATCGACAATCCTCGGTTCAAATCCTAACCCATTGCCGCCGAAAGAAGGCTCCCCGACGCCTGGCCGCTCGCCTCGACGGCCTTCATGTTGGCCTGGTAAAGCCTCGTGACCATAATCATGTCCACAAGCTCCTCAACGAGCTTGACGTTGGACGACTCCAGGTAGCCCTGCTTGACGACGAAATCCGTCGCCGCAACGGCAGTCACCTCCTCGTCGGGCATCTGCAGGCAACTGTTGCCGACCGGCACAAGCTTGTCCCGGTCGCTGCCGAAATCGACGACTCTCAATTTCCCTATTTGCACGCCGCCGGCCGAGACTGTTCCGTCGACGGATATGTTTATCTGCGACGGCCCTATGCTGGTGGGGATGGTGATGGCACCGGCCTCGCCGGCAACGGCGCGCCCCAGCGAATCAACGATTTGACCCGTCTCGTCGGTCAGGAACGTGCCGTTGCGCGTATACAGCGGCCCCTGCGGGGTCTCGATAACAAAAAAGCCGTTGCCGGATATCGCGCAGTCGAGAGGCCGACCGGTATGTTGAAAGCCGCCCTGCGAAAAATCGATCGCCGAATTGACCGCGATGCTGCCGGGCGAATAATCTTCCGGCCGAACAGGCTGATTCCGCAGCAGCACCGAAAAAGCATTGCACCGTCTCTTGTATCCCACGGTACTGACGTTTGCCAGATTGTGCGTGATGGTGCGGAACTCCTCCATCAACGCATCCACGCTCGTACTTATCTGGTCCGTTATCTCAGGCATTCGCACCCTCCTGCACAGCTACCGCTTCAGGGGATTCTCCGCCTGGGTCCGTATCGTCACCGGCAACGCGCCGTGCCGAGTTTTCCGGTGAAGCCGAGGCATCTTCGCCTGCCTGGGCGGCATTTCGTGAAGCAGCATTCGTCGCCAGAACAAGCTTATTCAAGTCCGAATCGCTCAGGCCCGTTAACTCAACGGCCACCGAGCAACGATTTTCAATAGCCTCGCTGTGCCTGACTTGGCCGATATCCTGGACAATCTCTTGTTGGTCGGCCGGGCCGTGCCGCTGCAACTGGTCCAGCCTCATAATCACCAGCACTCTCTCGCCGACCCCGGCCTCGAACGGCACCTCTATCCGCAGACCCGGACCGGCCAGTTCCGTCACGGTCGCCTCGACAAATTCAGGGGGGGCCAATTCCTGCTTTCCATCTGGTGAAGGACCACGCGTAAATGGAAACTTCGCCACAAAGGCCGGCAGCCGCACCGGCACGCGCAAGAACCGGCGGCGATTCACGAATCTCACCTCTTCGCTGTGAGTC
>CAYSBK010000014.1:0-28302 GCA_964429265.1 uncultured Pirellulales bacterium
TAAGGTGTATGACCTGGAAAACAGTATCAGAAGCTAAGGAAGATATGGCAGGGCCGGCAGGTGCTCTGTTGCGATGTCCGAATGTACCGGATGGCCGACCGCTCGGTTCGGACAACTGACCTGCCGCGGCACGTGGAATACGCCAACGCCTGCACGCACCGGCCGATTCTTGAGAAAAATTTCTGCGGGCTGCCACCAACATTTCGTTCGGCAACTACACCGATATGGATATAATTGATGTTACGGTGATGCTGAGAGCAAGAGTTCCGGTAGAGGCTTTCACAGAAATGTATGCGGGCCAGGCTCTGGTGCTGTCGAGAAGCCCTATTGTAACGGACGGAGGGGAAGCTGAAATGCTGCTGGTTATACTTGTGGCGGCGGGCGTTGGCCTAACGGCTGTTTTTTGCTTAAACAGGGAAAAGATTACGGTGTTTACCGGGAGATTTCGAATTTTCAAATAACCCCGACGCCTTTGGGAGGTCACTGCAATGAGTGTTCTTATCTGGACGGCGGTTATCATAAATTGCTGTGCCGCGAGCGGCCAAGTACCGGACGCTCAGGTGCGAGAAGAAATAGACGCCCTGATAGCTGCAGGCCGGTTTGAGACTGCTGCGGCGTATATCGCGGAGCGACTGGCCGATTCGAACGACAGGTCTTTTCTGCTGCTGCGAATGAGCCAGGTCCAGGTCAACCGTGGCAAACAGAGCGACGCCTTCCGGTATTTCGCCCGAGCCTTGGCTGGTACCCCGGGCAAGGGGCCGCCAGAAGAGACGGACGTCGAGATCGAGCGGCTATTGAATATCGCCGGGGCCCTTCGGAGGCACGAAGTATACCCGGTCGTGGAGTCGATACTGCGCGGCGTCCAAAAGAGACGCCCACACTATTCGTCAACGCTGTATGAGCTTGCCAACCTGTACTGCGTACGGCAGCAGTTCGCGCAGTTCTTCGAGCATTTATACCAGGCTTACAGGCTCAATCCGCGAAATCCCCGCTGCTTGCCATCACTGGCCGTTATCGAGAGCGTGGTGGAATCGCAGCCGCCCACACCGGATGACTTTGGATGGCTCGCTGCCGCGAAGGTCTACTACGACAATTGGATGCTTTGGGCGAATGTTATGCTCCTGCTGAAACGGCACGGCCTATGCGAAAGTCAAAGCCAAATCAGCCGATTCGCTGCGGTGCTCGACGAGAAGACGCGACACATTTTTTACTGCTATTATTATGATTTTATCGGCCAGCGAGAAAAAGCCATCGAGGCGCTGCGTTCGCTGTCGGCGTGCGTGGGCGACGACCGGCGGTTGGACCTATGCCGTCGAAATATGTTTTTGATTATGGGGCGACCTTCAGATGCCGTAAAAGAGCTGAAGGATGCGCCGCCGGACGATTACCACAAGGTGCTGTATTATCTGCTGTGGTTGGACTACTGGGACCGAATGGGCTGGCCTGCCAACGCTGTAGATCACTGCATTGGTTTGATGGAGGTGCTCTCGGATACCTGTGCGGATGTGCTGGAAAGTGAGGAACGACGGGCTAATGATAACTATTTGGTGGCGCAGTGGGCCGAACGGTTCCTTCGAAGCCAAAAAACGCAGAACGCAGTGGCCCTTCTCGAAGCTCGCGTAAACAACCTCGACCCGAACAACCTGGCACGTCTGGCCGAACTGTACATCGGGTCGAAACGGTACGTAAGGGCTATCAGGACCATGGAAAAAGAATTGGCGCTAACTGCTTCCGACAGGCGCCGCAATGTAATTAAAAAGATTCTTGATTATGCCGTCTTGTCGGATCAGGCAAGCACCGTCCGGCATTATCTAAAGACGGCCGAAAATGAAGGGATGACAGATATAGCCGCCGAATACTCACGAGTACTGGATTCACAGGTAACAGCGGGCTGCCCGAATCGCTGCATTCTTGACGTGCCCGGACATTACCGCCCCGGCGATCGCGATTGGCGGCGTTGGCGGGACTTGGGACCCTGTGCCGCCGGCAGCGCGTTTTCTATACTGGAGTTCTGGCAACTTAATTCCAACTATGAACTTGTCGCCAAAGACTTATCCAGCGCGACCGCCGAAGAAGGACAGCACCCCGTAGAAGTACTCGGGCAATATCTGCAGGGCAAGGGTCTTGCTGTAGTATATGTTGCGCCAACCGAGGACGCCGCTGTGACACTGCTGTGCAACGGGATTCCGGTCATCTTGGTTGGAACAACATTTATCGAAGGCCTGAACTTTGGTCACGCCGGCATCCTGTATGCCTACGACCACCACCTGCGGAAGTTCTTCGTTCGGAATGTTCCGGAGGGTTTGGAGGACCGTATCAGCGGTGCGAACTTGTTCGAATGCACGGTTCTAATAGGCGCAGCGCCGCCGCCCCGGCTAACCCCTGTGGTAACGGGCCGGTTGAAGGAACTGGTGATTCCTTCGGTCAGCCGGCTCTTGTGTGCCGCGAGAATAGAAGAACTCGCAAAAGCGGATCCGATGCTTAGGTGGTGGGCTTACAGGCACAACGGCGACGTTCTCTTCGGGCGCCGCGATGTGAACTGCATCGACTACTACGAAAAATGCCTTGCCCTTAAAGAGCCGACGACGGCAGTCGTGTATGAGAAGCTTGTTGGGGCCTGTCTAAGAAGCTCACGAGAGAACGAAGCCCGCAGGTACATAACCCTGGGACTGCAAAAGCAGCCGCAAAGTCTGCTCTTGTTGCGGTTTGAAATAGAAAGCCGCATAAACGCTGCACTTGCCGGCTCAGGTCTAAAGCGGGACCTTGCCGGTGAATTGCTGCAGTTAACACACAAGATGCAGACTGTTAACCCGGACTATCCGTACACCTATTTCCTCAGGGGCGACATTTATGCCAGGGGTATGGCCGACCGTGAGCACACAATAAACGCCTTCAGGGTCTTTTTGGAAAAATACGATCGGATGAACACGGCCTGGAAGGCCGAGCATACGGCTCACCGCGACCACGCAATAAGGGCCATCAAGATTTGTCGCGATTCGCTCAAGCGCCGGCAGTAATCGAAGCGGCACTTTATCTGAGGGCATTTGTCGGCAGGTAGAACAGGCCTCGCCCGCCGAACCAGGCTCTCGTAATCGACAGCGGTTTTCATTCAAAGCTCTCAAAGGATATGGTGCGCCGCCGGCGCAGGTGTAACGGCTTTTTGTCCAAATATACCACAATTTTGCGGAGAACGGCCGTATTCGTGGCGTTTTTTTCTCAGAAGCGGTTCGCAGGTTCGCCGCAGGGCATATGCCGGGGTTGCCTGGGAGCGATTAGCGGTTTATCATACGCCGATGCTGTCATCCGGCTGCACTTTTCGGCGAAGCTGTCATGAGCATAGAGATGGAAGGAAAGATATTTGCCGTGTACAAGGACGCAGGGCCCAGTTCCCACGACGTGATAGACAGGCTTCGGCGGATAACGGGCATAAGGAAGATAGGCCACGCCGGCACGCTGGACCCGATGGCCAGCGGCGTGCTTGTGGTGGGGGTCGGCCGGCAGGCGACGAAACGGCTGGCCGAGTTCGTCGGCAAGGAAAAGGAATACCTGGCGACGGTGACGCTCGGTGCAACCAGCACCACCGACGACTCCGAGGGACAAATCAAACCGTGCCGGGTAGCAGCGCCGCCAGAGGCAACACAGGTCTCGAATACGTTGCAGCGGTTTGTCGGGCAAATTGAACAGAGACCGCCGAGATTCTCAGCGGTAAAGGTCGGCGGCAAATGTGCGTATCGTCTGGCACGGGCAAACAGGAGTTTTGATTTACCGCCCCGGCAGGTGACGGTAAAGGCCATAGAGTTGCTGCGATACTGCTGGCCGCAGCTTGACCTGCGCGTCGTGACGGGTCCCGGTGTTTACATACGCTCGCTTGCCAGGGACATCGGCGAGGCGCTGGGCGTGGGCGGGTACCTGGCGCAGCTCGAGCGCACCAGGGTCGGCCGGTTCACAAAGGATACGGCGCTGAGACTGAACGAGCTGGCCGGCGGCAACCGGTTATGAGTGTCCTGTGCCTATTGAGCCGCGGCGCCGCTGGTTACGAGCCGCTCTGTTGCAGGTATATGATCACGCCCACCAGCAGCAGGATTGCAAATACGCATACGCCCAGCGCGATAAAGAGCACCCATATAAAGCGTTTGTTTTGCTTGGAAACCAGGTATTTCAGGTACCTGTCGCTGGTTGCAAAGGTCCTGCGCATCTGGCCGATACTGTCGGCCTGCAGGCCGGCGGTTTTGTTCAGTCGTTCGAGCGTCTCGTTGAACCTGTTGAAGCTTTCCATTATCTGCACGTCGGTGTCGGCGGCGGCCGCAAGTTGATGGTCGATGTTGACCAGGGCGTCGGTCTGCTTTGCGGTCTCGTTTGGAATCCGCTCAACGGCCGAGAGGAACTGCTCGTTCTTGGCTGCGGCGGCCTTTAGTTGTTCCAAAAGCTGCCGGGCGGTCTCCTGCTGGTTGGCCACAACCTGGGGGAAACTCTCCAGCAGTTTGGGCAGCTTGTCTATTCTGCTTATCAATTGTTCGTGCTGCTCGGCCTGGCGGTTGAGGTGCTCGTTTATGCTCTGAAGCTGGTTGATAAGGTTGTCGAAGCCTTCCTGAAGTTTCTCGATCGGCTCCTGCTTTTTGGCCTTTGCGACGGTTTTTACGACCATTTTCTCAGGGTCAGGGTGCTGTTGGGGCCGGGCCTCGGCGGCAGGCGAGTCGTTCTCGTCGCATATCAGGCCCTGCTGGTCAACCTGGGGCTGGTAGCCGGAACTGGCGGAACTCTTTCGCCCCTGAAGCCAGCCACTTACCTTTGCCGCCAAATCTCTTATCGACATAACCCACCGCCTTTAGAGATCAAACCTTCTGCACCGTCGAGCAACCTGCTCAAACCCGTATCCTACCGGCCCACGGCCGGGCGGCCAGCCGAAAGCGGCGTCGTTTTTATCCGGCGGGCCGCGACTGATCGTTTACTGCTGGGGCAGCTTTGCCAGGTCGGCGTCGGAGCCGGCCACCATCAGGATGTCACCGGCATAGATGACCGTATTCGGCATCGGAACGTTTATGATATCCTGGGTTCCGGCTTTGCCGTCCTTTTTTGCACGCTTGCCGTCGGCGCGTTTTATCGCCACGAGGTTTACGCTGTATTTCTGCCGCAGTTGAAGGTCCATCACCGTTTTACCGTCGAAGCTGGGCGGGGCCTTAACTCTTGCGAGGCTGTAGCCGGGGGCGAAGTCGATCTTCTCGCCTATCTGCGGCGCGATGAGCTTGTAGGCCCATCTCTGCGCAGACTCGATTTCGGGGCAAATCACCTCGGTGGCACCTATCTTCGAGAAGACCTCCCCGGCGATTGGGTCTTCTGCGCGGGCGTAGATTTGCTGTACTCCCATCTGCCTGAGATTCACCACCGTGAGGATGGCGGCCTCGAAGCCCCGGCCGGTGCCCTGGCCGATGCTGACGACGACCACATCGACCTTGTCAAGCCCCTGTGCCTTGAGAGCCTCTTCGTCGGTGCTGTCGAGCCTTATGGCGGTGCTTACCTGGTCGCGGAGCGATTCAATTTCGTTCCTGTCCTTGTCTATGGCGATGACCTCGGCGCCGCTCATAGCCAGCGCCACGGCAAGTTTCTTCCCGAACCTGCCCAATCCTATTACCGCAAACCGCTTCATAATAACCAGCTCCAAACAGGGCCCTTTGAACGGGTCTCAGCCGACGATTATGGCCTCGGCCGGGTAGCTGTACCGCGCCGGTCTTATATTGAACGTAAGTGCCGCCAGCAAGGTCAGGGGCCCGAGCCTTCCGACAAGCATCACCACAATGATAATCAACTTGCCTGCGGTTGTCAAAGACGGCGTGATGCCGGTGGTCAGGCCCACTGTTCCCAGGGCCGAGGCGGTCTCGAACATTATCTGGGACATCGTAAAGCCGTTGTGGCGCTCGGTGATGTTGAGTATGAGAGTTGCGGAAAAAAGCACCACCACGAACAGCACCGTGACGGTGATGGCCCTTCCGACGACGACGATTCTGACCGAGCGTTTGAACATTTCGACTTCCTCGCGTTTGCGAAGCGCCGCTACTACGGTCATCACGATAACGGCCAGGGTGACGGTCTTTATACCTCCGGCGGTGGAGCCCGGTGAGCCGCCGATGAACATAAGCAGTATCAGAACGAGCCTGCTGGCCGGCGAAAGCGCGCTTATATCGACGGTGTTGAATCCCGCCGTGCGTGCCGTTACGGACTGGAACAGCGCATCGAGGCTGCGGCCGACAAGGCCCTGCGACTGGTCGCCGTCGGCGGCGTAGTACTCGAATATGACTATGGCCAGGGCGCCGAGGACGATAAGCGCCGCGCTTACGGCCAGTACTATCTTTGTTTGCAGTTGCATCTTTTTTCGAGCAGGTACCTCTATTGATACGCGGTAGTAATGCCGGAAGTGCTGCTTGAGAAACGCTTTGACGCGGTCGGCCGCGAGGTTCACCAGGTCATAAAGCACCCCGAAACCGAGCCCTCCCAGCACGATCAACGGACAGACGACCAGGTATAGTTCCGCGCACCGATTGTAGGCGGTGAAACTGTCGCTAAAAAGACTGAAGCCCGCGTTGCAAAAGGCGCTGATGGAGTGAAATATGCTGCAGAACCACTGTTGTTGAAGGGTTGAGACCCGGCCCGGCACCTTGTTCCACATATGGAACAGACCAACGGCGCCGGCGGCCTCGATCAGCATAGTACCGGCGAAGATAAATCCGATGATGTTGCCGATTCGCCCGAGCGTCCTCGCGTTGAGCAAATCCTGCATTGCCACGGATTCGCGCAGGCTCAGCGCCTGTCCCAGCAGAAGCGCCAGCACCGCCCCGAAAACGATGATGCCGAGGCCTCCAAGCTGTATCAGCGTCAGGATGATTATCTGGCCCATAAGGCTGAAGTCGGTGCCGGTGTCCTTGACGATTAGTCCTGTCACGCACGTGGCGCTGGTGGCGGTGAAAAGCGAATCGACAAAGCCGATGCTTTCGCCCGCCGACGACCTCGGCAGCATCAACAAGCCGGTACCCGAGATTATCAGAACGACGAAACTGGCAATAAGGGTGCGGGTGGGGTTCTTCCCGGAAGCCGCCATGCCGACGCTGGCGATACAGATTTTTATCACGACCTCGATAATAAGGTATATTCCGACGGAAAAATGCCTTACGGTTACGGGGCTGAACTGTGGGAACCAGCGCCTGGCCCCTGTCACCGCAAAGGCCAGGGCAATCAGCATAGGGATTTCAAACCAGTTGGCGTAGATGTATTGCCTTGCGGACTCGGCATTTAGCAGCCGCAATACCTTGCCGGCCAGGAAGATGAACAGAAGCACCAGTTGAATGTTGAACAGTACGTGCCGCGGCAGCAACGGCCTTCTGAAGCCGAACAGAAGCACAAAGGATGCCACGACCATCGCGCTGGTGACGCCCTTGACGACCTTGAGCGTCCTTTCCAGCGTCCTGCTCTTGTAATCCATCTGCATAAATTGATTATCAATGGCCGGTTGCCGGCTGTCAATCGGCAATCAGCCGACGTCCGCCAGGCCCAGGGACTCACCAAACCTGTCCAGCAGCGCCCGGCGGATGTTCTTGTGGCCGGCCAGTGACAGCATCGGGTCGGTTTCGACCACCTCGAAGGCGTGTTTCCGTGCCATCAGCAGAAGCTCGAAGTCCTCGACGATATTCGCAATTTTCAGGTCGGGAAGACCGTGCTGGCGGGTACTGAAAAGTTCGCCAGGCCCGCGAAGGCGCAAATCCTGCTCCGCTATCTCAAAGCCGTTCGTGCTGCGGGTGATTATTTCGAGTCTCTTTCTGGCGATGTCGCTGGCGGTGGCGGCAAACAGCAGGCAATAGGATTTGGCCTGGCCTCTTCCGATTCGGCCTCGCAACTGGTGCAGTTGCGCCAAACCAAACCTGTCGGCGTCCTCTATCACCATAATCGTGGCGTTCGGGACGTCCATCCCCACCTCTATAACCACGGTCGAGACCAGCACGTCAAGCTTCGCGCGGCGAAAATCGGACATCACCCGCTCCTTCCTGTCCGACGACATCTGGCCGTGAATCAGCCCCACGCGGAACTCGGGAAAGACCTCCTCCGACAGCCTCTTCCATTCCTCGGTGGCGGCCTTGACTTCGTTGCCGCCGTCTCGTTCAACGGGTGTTATCCGCGGGCAGACAAAATATGCCTGTCTGCCGGCCCTCAGACGCTGGCGGATGAACTCGTAGGCCCTTGGCTTGTCGGCCGGTTCCACCCACCGGGTGACGACGCCGCCCCGGCCCGGCGGCGACTGGTGGATCGTCGAAACGTCCAGGTCCCCGAACGCCGTCATCGCAAGGGTTCGCGGGATGGGCGTAGCCGTCATAACCAGACAGTGCGGCGTGGTCTGTTTTCGCATCCGGGCGCGCTGGTGAACGCCGAACTTGTGCTGTTCGTCAATCACCACCAGCCCCAGCTTCCTGAACTCGACGTCCTTTTCCAGCAATGCAACGGTGCCGACGATAATGTCGATATCTCCCTGTTTTATCTTCTTGAGCAGCTCGGTCC
This sequence comes from uncultured Pirellulales bacterium, assembly GCA_964429265.1. Classification (GTDB taxonomy): domain Bacteria; phylum Planctomycetota; class Phycisphaerae; order Sedimentisphaerales; family Anaerobacaceae; genus CAYSBK01. The sequence continues at coordinate 8,539 of CAYSBK010000014.1, forward strand.
GTTTTTTGCCCGCGAGGCCGCCCGTGACAAGGGCGCGTCTTACCCTGCTGGATTTCAAGTACCGCTCGATGCTCAGGAAATGCTGGGCCGCCAGGATCTCCGTCGGAGCCATAATCGCGACCTGGGTGTTGTTGGCCACCGCAAGCAGCGCCGCGTAAAGCGCGACCACCGTCTTGCCTGAGCCGACGTCACCCTGCAAAAGGCGGTTCATCGGCTCGACTTTTTGCATATCGCCGACAATCTCCGCAATGGCCTTGTTCTGGTCTTCGGTCAGCAGAAAGGGAAAACGCCTGCGGATTCGCCTGTCGATTTGTTCGCTGAAGTTCATAGCCACCGCGGACGTGAAGTGCCTGGTTCGGTAACGCCGCAGGGCCAGGCCGAGTTGCATCAGGAAAAGCTCGTCGTATTTCAGCCGCCGCCGCGCCTTTTCGAGCTTCTCACGGTCCGGCGGCTGATGTATCCATCGAAACGCGCTTACCCGGTCGATAAGGTTGTAGCGCTTTCGGGTGGCCTGGTCGTAAAACTCGTCAACCAGCGTGTCCAGTTGCTCCAGTACCGGCCTTATGATTCGCTTTATCTGCATACTGGTCAGACCGGAGGCCGCCGGATATACGCCGCCGCTGAAGTACTCGCCCGGTTCGGCGCCGGCGCTATCCAGCGGCAGAAATCTCGGATTTGTCATCTGCAACTGGTGCCGGTAAAGGCTGACCTTGCCCGAGACCATTATGGTCTGTCCGGGCCTTAACTTCTCGCGAAGATAGCCGCCGTGAAACCAGATAATCCGGCACAGCCCCGTATCATCGGAAAGCATTACCTCGAAAATAGGCCGGCGACGAAACGTCTGGTAGTCCGTCGATTCCACAAGCCCCACTACGCTGGCGTGCTCACCCGGCCGCAGCCGGCATATTTTCACCGGTGCCGGTGCAAATACCCAGTCACGGGGATAATACTGCAGCAAGTCGCCGACTGTCCGGACGCCCAGCCGGGCGAAGATTTCCGCCCTGGCGGGTCCCACCCCCTTGAGATATCGCACCGGCAATGACGCCGGCCTGTCCGATTGCCGTAGTGTCTCAACCGACATACCAGGTAAATAATCTACACTTTAGTCTTCCTGGAAGGCATATTTCCCCACGAGACTGACAAACCGGCAGTCGCAGACCGCACAGCAATCGAGCTGTCCGCCCCTTTTGGTACATACCAGCAGCCGCTGAATTCCGGGCGGCCCCACCGGCGCCACAACCACACCACCGTCCGCAAGTTGCTCGACCACGGGCTTGGGGATTTCCGGCACGGCGGCGGTTATCATTATCCTGTCGAAAACCCGCTGCTCGGGCCACCCGGCGCTGCCGTCGCCCACCCGGAACTCGACATTGGCGATGCCCAGTCGAGCAAGGGTCTTCTTCGCTGTTTCCGACAATTCGGCGAATCTCTCTATCGTATAAACCTTCTTGGCCAGCCTGCAAAGGATCGCGGTCTGGTATCCGCTGCCGGTTCCTATCTCGAAAACCTCGCACCAAGGCTGCACGCGCAGTTCCTGTGTCATCAGTGCCACGATGTAGGGCTGCGAAATTGTCTGGCCCATACCGATAGGCAGGGGGTTATCCGCATAGGCCCGTGACCTCTGCGCCGCCGGCACAAACTCCTCGCGAGGCAGTTCCTCCATCACCCTGAGCACCCTCGGGTCGGTAATGTCCCTGCCTCTCAGGTCCCAGTCTATCATCCGCCGACGGACACGGGCGAATTTGTCTTCTTCTGTCTTTCCGCCGCTCATAAGATAATATTGGCCTGTTGCTGGCCGCTTTGCAAACCAATTTTCACCGCCTGGCCCGGGCGCAACAAGCCCCTGGCCTTTCGCTTGCTCCACCCTGTGGCGTTGACTGCCGGACGGCGGCAGGCATAATACATCTTTATGAACAAACTCACCAGAGAACTGATTGACAAGGACAAGCGCCACCTGTGGCACCCGTTTACACAGATGGCCGAGTGGCTCAGCACCGACCCGGTGATAATCGACTCGGCCGAGGGGTTCTACCTTATCGACACCGAGGGCAACCGCTATATCGACGGCGTTGCTTCGCTGTGGTGCAACGTACACGGCCATCGCGTCTCCGAAATCGACGAGGCGATAAAGGCCCAGGTTGACAAAGTTTCGCACAGCACGCTGCTGGGCCTGGCCCAGACCAGGTCGATTGAGCTTGCCGAGCGACTGGTGCGTATCACGCAGCCGGACCTGCAGAAGGTTTTCTACTCGGACAGCGGAGCAACCGCCGTCGAAATCGCCCTCAAGATGGCGTACCAGTACTGGCACAACAAGGGCCAAAAGAAACGCACGAAGTTTGTCGCCCTGGCCAACTCCTATCACGGCGACACAATCGGATCGGTCAGCGTCGGGGGAATCGAGACCTTCCACTCGCTGTTCAGGCCGTTGCTGTTCGAGACATATTTTGTTCCGCCGCCGCATCCTTACCGCTTCGCCGGGACCCGTGGGCAATGCCTGCAGTACAGTATCGACGCGATGGAGCAGACACTGCGTCGCCACGCCGACGAGATTGCCGCCGTCGTGGTCGAACCGCTCGTACAGGCCGCCGCCGGGATGATAGTTCATCCCCGCGGATTTCTGAAAGCCGTTCGGCAAATGACGACGGACTACGGCGTGCTGCTTATCGCCGACGAGGTGGCCACCGGCTTCGGCAAGACCGGCAAGATGTTCGCCTGCGAGCACGAGGACGTCTGCCCCGACATCATGTGCCTTGCCAAGGGCCTGACCGGCGGTTACCTGCCGCTGGCGGCCACGCTGACCACCACGGATATCTTTGACGCCTTCCTCGGAAGTCCCGCCGCCGGCAAGACCTTTTACCACGGCCACACCTATACCGGCAACGCCCTGGGCTGTGCGGCGGCGTTGGCTTCGCTGGAGTTGTTCCAGAAGAACAGGGTTTTGGAAGGTCTGCCTGCGAAAATCGACCTGATGGAAGATTATTTCCGCCGACTCGCCGCTTTGCCGTATGTCGGCGACGTCCGCCACTGCGGACTGATGGGTGCCGTCGAGCTGGTCAAAGACAAGGCAAGCAAGGCCCCCTTTGAACCGCATTTAAGGGTGGCCGCCCGGCTTTGCTCGGCTATGCGTTCGCAGGGCGTGATGCTAAGACCCCTCGGTGACTGCATCGTAGTGATGCCGCCCGTGGCCATCGACCTGCAACTGCTCGAAAGACTCCTGCAGGTCGTGCTGGCGTCGGTGGAAAAGAAACTGCCCGATATTATCAGGAGCTGTTAAATGGGTCGGATGGGCCTGGACCTGCCGAAAAAGCCGGGACTTTTCGTAACGGGTACCGACACCGGAGTCGGAAAAACCATCATCGCCGGCGGCATCGCCAAAATCCTCAGCGACCAGGGCCGTCGTGTCGGCGTTTTCAAACCCATCGCCACCGGCTGCCGCCGACGCTGGGAAGGACTTGTAAGCGAGGATACGGAGTTCCTGGCGCTTTGTGCCAACAGCGACCACCCACTATCGGTTATCACTCCCGTGGGCTATGTTACCCCCGCCGCACCGGTCGTCAGCGCCGAATGTGAACGCAGGCCGATTGATTTCGCCGCCGTTGCCGAGGCCTACAACCATATTTGTGCCGACAGCGACGTGGTGCTCGTGGAGGGCATCGGCGGCGTGCGTGTGCCGTTGACCACACAGTTCGATGTGCTGGATTTGGCCGGCGAATTCGAACTGCCCGTTGTTATCGTGGCCCGGCCGAAGCTGGGAACGATAAACCACACGCTTATGACCATTGACTGCGTGCGCGCGGCCAGGCTTTCGGTCGCGGGCGTCGTGATTAACGGCTTCGACGCAACTACCGCCACCGTGGCCGAAGAAACCGCCGAACAGGTCATTGCCGCCTGTGGCGGCGTCGATATACTGGCGGTAATCCCTTTCGATGAAACAACCGACGTCGACCCCCCGCAGGCTGGCCCGATGGTGCTGGAATCCCTGCGCCAATGCGACTGGGCACATCTGGCAGGGCTGTAAAGCATTCGATTTGTTTAGCCCGGCTTCGAGAAAAGCGTTCACGCCGGGGGTTATTGGGGCTATGATGTACGCTCGACGCTGGCCGAAAACGAACAAGCACGACGTGACGGAAACCAGACGATGACAAAAAGCCCACCGCTAAGACGGTATCTGGTAAACGTTGACAGCGCATCTACGCCCACGGTATCGACCGATTGCGCGGTAATCGGAGCGGGCATCGCAGGGCTTCGGGCGGCAATCGAAGCGGCCGAACACTGCAACGTAATCGTGCTTTGCAAAGGCAGCTTCGAAGAAAGCAACACCTGGAACGCGCAGGGTGGGATCGCTTCGGTGCTCGACGAGACCGATACGTTTGAATCACACATAGCCGACACTCTGAAAGCGGGCTGTGGCATCTGCGATGAGGCCGTGGTCGAAATGGTGGTGCGACAGGGGCCGCAGCTTGTCAGGCAATTGCTCGAGTGGGGAACCAGGTTCGACACCGACAACGGCCGCATAGCCACCACTCTCGAAGGCGGCCACAGCCATGCACGTGTGGCCCACGCCCACGGCGACGAGACGGGCAAAATCATCGCGCAGACCCTGATAGATAAGGTCACGCAGAACCCGAGAGTCCAGGTGATAGAGCATTTCTTCGTCATCGACCTCTTGAGCGGCCGCAACAACGAATGCATCGGGCTGATCGGCCGGGACAGCGCCGGCAACCTGCGGATAATCCGCTCGACAAGCACCATACTGGCCACCGGCGGGGCGGGCCAACTCTACCGAGAGACAACCAATCCGCAGGTCGCAACCGCCGACGGTATAGCAACCGCCTACCGCGCCGGCGCCGTCCTTGCGGACCTGGAAATGATGCAGTTCCACCCCACCACGCTCTACATAGCAGGGGCATCGCGAGCGCTGGTTACCGAGGCGCTGCGCGGCGAAGGAGCGGTGCTGGTGGACAAGAACGGCCGGGCGTTTATGAAACAATACCACCCCGATGCCGAGTTGGCCCCGCGAGACATCGTCTCAAGGGCTATCCTCTCGCATATGCTCAAGACAAACTCCACGCACGTTTACCTGGACGCCCGCCGGTTCGACAAACGACACTTTAAGAAGAGATTTCCGCATATCTTCGAGCTATGCGAGAGTTTCGACATCGATGTCGCCAGGGACCTTATCCCGGTCAGACCCAGCGCCCATTATATGATAGGCGGGGTAAAGGTTGACCGCTCCGCGGCAACGTCGGTCAGGAACCTCTATGCCTGCGGAGAAGTAGCCTGCACGGGCCTGCACGGTGCGAATCGCCTGGGCAGCAACTCCCTGCTGGAGGGGCTGGTATTCGGAAGGATAGCCGGCCGCTCGGCTGCTGGCAATCTCAAGACCGCTGCCCGTCCTGCCGAAGAGGCCATAGAATACCGCGTTCCTGATTCAGGTCGCAGCCGCCTGGACACCGCAGACGTGCGAAACTCCCTGCGGGCCCTGATGTGGCGGAACGTCGGGATAACCCGAACCCACAGGGCGCTGGCGGAGGCCCGGGAGATAATCGAGTTCTGGCAGCGCTACGTGATGGACAAGGTCTTCGGTTCGCCGCAAGGCTGGGAGTGCCAGAATATGCTCACGGTGGCGTTGCTGATGGCCCAGGCCGCCCAGATGCGGCGTGAAAGCCGCGGCGTGCACTATAGAAGCGATTTCCCGCAGACCGACGACGAGCAGTTCAAGAAACATATTGAAATCAGCCGGCCGCCCGATATTCCGGGTTAGCCCCGCCGGGCGGGCCCGCGCAAGAGCGTGGTCGGACGGGCTGGAGCTTTGTTAATTATTTATAGAATTTTTCTCTTGCCTTAGGCGACTAGGCACATTAAACTCGTGGTATGTCGCTCGGACAGATAATACGTGAAAAACGCGAACAGCTCGGCCTGACGCTCGAGGAGGTCAGCAGCCGCGTCGGCTATTCCAAGCCCTACCTGTCAACCATCGAGACCGGCAAGGTGAAAAATCCCCCCAGCGACGAGCTGCTTGCCAAGCTGGAGAAGGCATTGCGTTTCGAACCGGGCCTGCTGCTGCACATAGCCCATATGGAGAAGGTCCCGCCGGACGTACGCGGCCGGTACGAATCGGCCGAGGCCGAGAACCAGAAGTGGCGAACACTCGTCAGTAACCTTATTGAGGCCAAGAACGACTCGAAACGTCTGTCGAGGCTTCTGGGCAAGAAAAAGATCGCCGGTGCGATGCGGGCTACGGCGCTTTCGGCGGGCCGGCTGGTGCCGGTGATTAACAAGGTCGCAGCCGGCTATCCGACCGATTTCGACGACCTGGATTACCCCGTCGGTGTGGCTGACGATTACGTGCGCTGCCCCGACGTTCACGACCCGAATGCCTTTGCGGTCCGCGTTGTCGGCGACTCGATGGAGCCGAAGTTCCGCGAGGGAGACATCGTCGTCTTCTCGCCGGCCGCGGAGGTGCGCAACGGAGACGATTGCTTCGTTCGTTTCACCTCTCCGCACGAGACCACCTTCAAACGGGTCTTTTTTGAGCCGGACAACAAGGTCCGGCTCCAGCCGCGAAACGACAGCTACGCCCCGGTTATCGTTGACGGCAAGCGAATAAACGGGCTGTACCGTGCCGTTGTAAAGTACGAACGTCTTTGAGACCGCCGCCAACGGCGAACCGGCGTCTGGGTTTTCCCTTCCGCGTTCTCCACGGCGGTTTTTGTGCGAAAAATCGTTGTAAAATCCGAACGAAATTGTACGATGCTGCTTTCGACGAACCGTATGAGTGTTTTTGTTGAGGGTTTTCTGCGATGCCGGCGAAGATTGACAGGGAAAAATGCAGCGGATGCGAAACTTGCGTTGACGAGTGCCCCAGCGAGGCGATCTCTATGGTCGACGGCAAGGCACAGGTCGATGTCGATGCCTGCGTGGATTGCGGGGCCTGCGTCGATGCCTGCCCCGAAGAGGCGATCAGTATGGAGTAATTCCAGGTTGGCCCCATCGTCTAGGCAGGTCTAGGACACCGGGTTTTCAACCCGGCAACAGGGGTTCGAATCCCCTTGGGGCTACTTGGCCGGCACTATGTGTCTCGGCGGGGCTGTACCGGCAGCGACGCCGGATTTCCCGGACGCCCGGATTGACAGCCTCGTGCCGGTTCGAAATAATTCGAAAGCAGCTTGTTAGCCCAGGTGGCGGAATAGGCAGACGCGCTAGCTTGAGGGGCTAGTGGGAAATTTTCCCGTGCTGGTTCGAATCCAGTCCTGGGCAGTGGGGGTATGGCGACGGCTGCACGGCCGGCTTTCTATGGCCCGGCCAGGTAGGAACTGCGTGCGTAAGGCTCGCTGCAAACACGGGAAAATCCCAGCGATAGTGCAACTTCCCTCCAGTACCCAAACTTCTCAGGCCGGACGTATTCAACCACATCGAGCGAACCAGCCGAAGGCTTGAGGTACTGGCCGATCGTGATCCGGCTGCAGCCGACCCGCCGCAGGTCCGTCAGTACGTCCATAACCTCCCTGTCGCTTTCGCCCAGCCCCAGCATAATCGAAGACTTCGTCTCGATGCGGTGGTAACTTGTCTTTGCAAGCTCCAGCAGTCGAAGCGAGTCCTGGTAATCTGCACCCGGCCTGGCCGAACGGTAAAGCCGCGGAACCGTCTCTACATTGTGTGCAAACACGAAAGGCAGTGCCCCGCGCAACACCTCGAGTGCCTCAGCCTGGCAGTGCCGGAAGTCGGGTACCAGTATCTCAAACTTAACACCAGGACATTGGCGTCTGACCTGCCGGATACAATCGCGGAAGTGGCCGGCACCGCCGTCCGGCAGGTCGTCGCGCGTAACGCTTGTCAGAACCAGGTACTTGACCTGCAATTGCTCGACAAAGCGTGCAATCCTGCCCGGCTCGGCCGGGTCCGGCGCAGAGGGTCTGCCCCCGGCCACCGAGCAGAACCTGCAGTTTCGCGTACAAGCCGGTCCAAGAATCAGAATTGTCGCTGTGCCTTTCTGCCAGCAAACACCCCTGTTGGGACAGTTCGCGTCCGTGCAGACGCTGCGCAGGCCAAGCCGCTCGAGCACCCGGCCGGTTCGCTCGTAGTTGCCACCGGCCGGCAGCGGCCTTCGAAGCCAGTAAGGCAGTTTTCTCGCTGTTATCTTTGCTCGGAGCATATGTCGGCCGGCCTTTGAAAATACTCCCCCAGCATTGTTCTTAGAATGTCCTTCACGTCCGCTATGGAATGTCGCACCCCGGTCTGCTCCAGCACAGATGTCACTTGCACGCCCTCAAGCCCGCAGGGAACGATCAAATCGAATATGCTCAGGTCATTGCTGATATTTATCGCCATTCCGTGGTAACTTATCCCTCTTGAAAACCGCACCCCTATCGAGGCGATTTTTCTCGAACCGACCCACAGCCCGGGAAATCCTGTGCGTGCTTCCGCCGATACCCCCAACTCCGCAAGCACCGCCGCACCAAGCTGCTCCAGCCTTCGGATATATTCGCCCACGCCCAGGCCGAAATCGGCGGCCCTCAAAATCGGATAAATCACCAACTGCCCCGGATTGTGCGCGGTCGCGCCGCCGCCGCGCCTTGTCTCGACAAGCTCAACCCCTCGCTTCGACAGCACCTCTGCTTCGACCTTCAACCTGTTTGCGCCGGTTCTCGCCCCGAACGTAATCACCGGCGGATGCTCGACACATAGCACGGTATCCGGCACCAGACCCAGATGCCTGGCACGCACAAGGTGATATTGAAGGGCCAGCATATCACGATAGGCCGCCACGCCGCAGTCCAGCACCTTTAGCGCGCCGCCGGCCGTTTCATATTTGGTATCAGCAGACCAGTTTGGCAACGTGATGCTCATTGCTTCTTGAATCGCCAGTATATCGCGTAGCGCTGTCCGAATAGTTTGTAAAACGGTATCAGCGTTACGTCTTTCGGCCGACCGGCATTCACCGTTCGGAACGTCAGCGCCTTGCCTGCAACGGGCTTGACCCAGCTATCGAGGTCATTCTTGTCCGCCGCGAAATACGGCGCCGGCCGAACCCGAACGCTTCGCAGTACGCCCTGGCTGGCCGAGTAAACCGTTCGCTTATCCATCCCCTCGGTACCAAGCTCGCCCGCCAGAACCAGCGGACCATACATAATCGCCGCAAGGTTCGCATCATCCGGCATCGGCGCCGGGTGAAGCTTCATCGGTAAACTAACGTCGATCCTGTCACCGTCGGCCCATACTCTCTCGAGGGTGACAAAACTGACCGGCCGGGCCTTTACCTGCTGTTTCTGGTTGTTGATTGTGATTGTCGCCGGGTTCGCCAGCCAGTACGGCATCCGAATGCGAATCGCAAATCTTTTCGGCGTCTGCGTCTTTACAATGAGGCTTGTGCCCTGTTGCTCGGGGAAACCGGTTTCCTGACGTATCACCACACCTTTCTCAGGCCAGCTCAGTTCCGATGCGATAAACAGGTTCACGTAGATACCCTTGTCGTCGTAAAAGTAAATAGCCTCGCCGTACCTGGCGTGATTTTCCATCCCCGTCCCCGTGCAGCACCAGAACGAATCGTACGGCGTATTGAATATCTTCCAGTACCCCGACGCCAAAGGCACAAAGTACATCATCATCCCGGTATTGGGGTCCTGCGTCGAAAGGATACCGTTGAACAGCGCCCGCTCGTAAAAGTCGCCGCAGCGTGCGTCGGCGCTCCAGCAGAAAAGATGCCGCGTCAGCTTCAGCATATTGTACGTGCAGCAGGTCTCCTGCGTGGCGCAACTCAATTCCCCGGCCAGTTCATAAGGCCCCGTCCGCCAGTGCTCGTGGTTGCTCGTGCCGCCTGTGCAATAACTGCGGGCCGAAACCACCTGCTGCCAGAAAAACGTCGCGATGTTGTAGTAATACGGCTGGCGCGTCAGTTCGTACTCGCGCGCAGCGCCGATTATCTTCGGTATCTGCGTATTGACGTGCAGACCCGTCAGCCTGTCCTGGAAGTTCGCCAGAGGCTCGAACACCGCCTTGTGGTCGAAGCGTCTTGCCAGCGCGAGATGATCGGGGTCTTTTGTGACGGCGTAGAGATTGCTCAATACCTCGTTCATCCCGCCGAACTCCACTTCCAGCATACGCTGGGTCTGCTGTTCGTCGATACTGTCCAGGTTCATCTTCGCCCAGCCGGCCATCGCCACCGCAATATCCAGCGCCTGCTTGTTGCCGCAATGGTGATACATATCCAGCAGGCCCGCCATAATCTTGTGATAGGTATACCACGGCGCCCACCACGGACCCACTCCGTATATCACCTTTTTGAACCCCTCTTCCGGAAATGCGCCCAGGTAGCCGGTTCCCAGCGCTTTCTGGCATTCGGCCAGTTCGGCAACTATCGCGTCGGCCTTGGCCTTTAACCCTGCGTCACCCGTAGCCGCATACATAAGCGCGCAGGCCGAAAGGTAATGCCCCATCGTGTGCCCGCGAAGCTGCCGTTTCTCCCAGCCCCCCAGCGGCTCCGCCGACGAAGGCAGCCCCGCCGTCACCCGGAACATATGCAGCAAGCGCTGCGAGTCGAGCATGTACAGGTACTTGCGGTCTCGCAGCATCGCATCCTTGAACGGCCCATCCAGCAATCGTACCAGCCTCAGGTCGAAAGGTCTGCACGCCGGAATCTTTTCCCGTGGTGGTGCTTTCGGAAGACCCGAACGGTAAAGCTCATCAAGTTGCTTTTCTATCTCCGCGAGTTTTCTCACCGCCCCTGCCTTTCCCGCGGCCGCCGCCTCGAGGTACTGCTTCGCCGATGCGCTTAGCGAATCGAGCCGCCTGCGATAATTCTGCCGGTCGGCTTGGCCGGCGCCGCTTTCAAACCTCTGCTTAAGGTACTCATATTGATTCGTAACCATCCTGAGCTTCAATCGCACGTCCGCAATCTGCCGTTCATACCGCCGGCTGCGGTAATAGACTCGCCGAACCCGCTCCAGCCCCTTCAGGTCCGTGACATTTGCGGCCAGCCTCTCGGCCCTGGCCGGCAGCTTTCCTATCTGCCTGGTCGCCCCTGCGTACCTCTTCGCAACCGCCGCCGGCTTCCAGTAAGCAATCGCAGCCTCCAGGTTCCCCGGCTGGGCCGGCACCACCCAGATTCCGTCCTGCTTCTCCCAGCCCATCTGCTGTCTTTCCCCGGCGCCGGCAAAGTCCTGCATCACCAGCGCCCACAGCCGCTCGGCATATATATGCCTTTGTCCGCCCCCTGACTGCAGCGAAAAATAATAGGCGTGATTGGCCGCGCGGTTGTTCACCTTTATCAATAGCTCATTGACGCCCTTCCTGCAGCGAACCTTCACAACGTCCTGGTCCGGCCCAGCCTTCCTGCCGATGTCCCTGGCCAGCACCTTCTCGCCGTTGAACCACACCTGTATTCCGTCGTTGCTGCCCAGGTACAGGGTCAATTCCGTCGCGGCACCCGTTTTTATCTGCCGGTAGACATAGTCGGCCGCAATCAATCCCTCGCCCGACGCCCCGTCGCCCGATAGCTTGTGAATTTCACCGTCCACCCAGTCGTCACGCCTGGTCCACTTGAGCCTGCCGTTGTCATACGTCCGGCTCAGGTCGACGCCTTCTTCCGGCCCGAAGACAACCTCGTACGGCGAACGGTTCGGGCTTGTAAATGGTCCTATCGTGTACCACGGGCCCGGCTCGACCCGCATATCCTCGAGCATTTGCCTCTGCCGGTCCTGCTGTCGGCGGGTTAATTGCTCGATTTCAATCAGGCTGCACCGCATCGTCTCCTGCCACGTGTCTTTCTTGACATAAAACTCCGGTCGCTGCTGCCGCACTGTTGAAGCTGATGCTGATAACGCAACCACGCTCCACAACAGCACGCCCGGCAGGCTGATTGTCTTTCTCTCCATCATCGTGCCCCTTCAAATCACGCCGACACACAAGACAGCCTATTCCAATGCCCCTTCAGTATAGCCGCTGCCACTCACAACAACAACGCCCCAACTGTCGACAAGAACGCCTTCGCATTTGACCGCCCGGGCAAAATCCGTAGAATGCACTGCCCGGAAGTAAACCGGATGGTTGGGTCATTTTTGAAAGGTAACGCGATGTCTATGAGATTCTTTTGCCTGGTGCTGTGCATTTGTGCCCTCAACAAAGGTCTTATCCGCGCCGAAGCCGCCACGTATGAACTCTTGAAGGTCGATCTATGCTGTCCGCGAGACGACGCCACTGCCAAGCCCGGCTGGATAAACTGGCGCGTCCCCGGCGGCTGTGACGGCGATGCCCACGGGCCGATCGTCCTGTGGAACGTCAACCAGACACGCATAAACCTCGAATTGAAGGTCCTCGGCGGCCTGAACTTCGGCAACCTGCGAGCCGGCCCCGGCGACCCCATCGCCAATACCTACTATACCGAGGCCCGAGACATCGGCAGGATGCTCCGCGACTGCTGCACCGAACGCGAAAAATCCATCGCCATAAGCATCCAGCTCGTTATCAGCGGCCCCGGCCTGACCGCCGGAGACTACGTGCTCTACAGCTATCACAACGTCAGCCGTAACCGCGGCAACCTCGACAGGATGTACACCATAACCGCAAGCGGCCCCGGCGTCATTCAGCTCGACAACTTCTGCGATGTGCTCGTCCAGCACGTCCGCTGCGACGACGAACTGCTGCCCTCGCAGATAAAGTTTCATACCGAAGACGGCGGGCCCGTAACGATAACCTACCACGCCAGTGAAACCAGTGCCGTGCTCAACGCCTTCGAGCTGCACGCCCTGCAGCCCTTGAAGCTGGCCTCCGACCCGTTCCCGCCGGACGGCACCACGGCCGTTCCGCCAGACATCACCGTCAGTTGGACACCCGGCGCGGATGCCGCCGGACACATCCTTTTTGTAGGCTCCGACATCAAGGAAACCATAAGGGACCCAAGGGATGACTGCACCGCCGGCCCACTCGACGCCAACAGCTACCACCTCACGAATCTTGATATGGGTAAGACCTATTACTGGCGCGTTGACGAGATTCAAAAGGATAATCCCGACGTCGCCCTGCACGGAATGATCTGGAAGTTCACCACCATCGACGGCAAGGCCTGCAAGCCCCACCCACTTGATACCGCTGTAAATGTGCCCGCCAACGTCACTCTCAAGTGGAAAGCCGGTTACACCGGCGCCCGCCACAGGGTCTATTTCGGCACAAGCCCCCTCGATACCTATTTCTATGCCGAACCCGTCTACGAAGGCGACGCCACAAGTTTCAAGCCGCCCCGGCTCGAAAAAGCCACCACCTACTACTGGCGCGTCGACCAGATATACGGCGACAAAACCGTGATGGGTGACGTTTGGACCTTCACCACCGAGGGAACGCTGATGCTGCAGGTTGACCTTGCACTTCCGAAGTGGGGTACCAGCGAACCGATACCCGAAACCGCAAAGCCCGGCTGGACCATCTGGGCAGACCCCCGCTGGGCCGATATGTACAGCCACGACGTCGCCAAACTGGAAAACGCCGGCGGAACCGGCATCAACGTCTGGCTGTCGCTCGGAAACGAGGGAATGGGCGCGCTGAAGGTCAAGGGTATGAGGATGTACTCGATGGCCGGCGACGGGCCCCCTGCCGGCCGACCCCAAGGCGACCCGCTCTGCAATACCTGGTACCAGTCCGCTGACTGGGCCTCCCACAGCGGCCGGTCTCTCGAATGGGGCAACATACTTCTGGCGTTCGAGAACATACCACCCGGAGAATACGAGCTTTATAGTTACCACAACCACTTTTATCATTGCGACCGCTACGAAACCAGTTGCCTCGGCACCATCAAGTACAGGAGCTTCTTTATGGCCGACGCTCCCGAGCAGGGACCGATGCCGGCCATTACCGTCCAGGCATTGCCCCCGAAACCCCTGCCCGGCTACGAGGACTGGTCCTTCCCGAAAGGCCCAGGCAAAGGCGTTACCGCGATCAAAAACGCCTACAACGTGAAGACCCAGCACATTGACGAAGATGAAAAGCTATCGCCCTCGGTCGTTCGTTTCCGCACGGACGGCTCGCCCGTGCTGGTGGTTTACGAGGCCCCCAAGTTCTACATCGACTATCGGGATTATCCCGGAGGCAGGGCCATCCTGAATGCCTTTCGCCTGGTTCAGCTGGGCCGCTGACCCGACGGATGCTTCAGATAATGGTTGTGTGTGCGGCGTCGAACATCCGCACCGCCCCACCGTCAAGCTGAACGACCAGGCCCCGGTCGGGGTCGGTCCCGATGCAGGTGCCGCGGAACCTTCGGCCGTTATATACCAGCTCAACCCTGTGATGAAAAAGGATGCTCATCTCCTGCCAGCGCCCTATTACGTCGTCCGGTGTTTTTCGGGCGCGGTTGTACCAGTGCTCGAAGCGCGTAAGCAATTGCCCCGCCAGCGCCGTGCGGTCCACCGTCGCACCGGTTTCAATATCGATGCTCGTGGCCGTTGAACGCAACTGGCGAGGGAAACAAAGCCTCGACTGGTGACAGTTTATTCCCATCCCCACGATGTAGGCGGTGCGTCCACCGACACGCACCGATTCCAGCAGTATGCCGGCCACCTTCTTGCTGTTGAGTCTGACATCGTTGGGCCATTTAATCTTTGCGTCAGCGCCGCTAACATCGGCAACCGCCTCGGCCACCGCCACGGCGCTGGCCAACGACAGCAGTTCACCGCCGCCCTCATACCTCGTCAGAAGAATCGAGCAGAGGATGCTGTCGCCGGGGCCGCTGAACCACTTCCGACGGGCCCTGCCACGTCCGGCGGTTTGTTCCTCGGCGAAAACAACCAGCCCGTCATTGTCCTTGTTCGATGCATACTCGGCTGCTATGTCGTTGGTGCTGGATGTGCACTTGTAAACCAGCACGTTCCGACCTATGAGCTTCGTACGCAGAGCACCCGCTATCTTGTCACGATCCAAATGGTCGCTGCGAGGCATAACTGGTCGGTTTAGCTGTCAAGCCCGATATCGACCGCCGTTGCCGAATGAGTAATCGCCCCCACGGCAATGCGGTCAACGCCGCTGTGGGCGATCGCCGAAACGTTATTCAGCGTGATGTTGCCGGATGCCTCCAGCAACGGCTTCCTGTTCTTGCCGCACATCCGATCACGCATCTCCACCGCGTGCTTGAGCTGCCACTGCCCCATATTATCCAGCAGCACGATGTCGATTCCCGGTATCTCCAGCACGTAGTTGAGCTGGTCGTCCACGTGGTCCACCTCCACGGCGATGAACTTGACCCCCTTCAGTTGCCGGGCCTGTGAGATTATTTTCGCAAGTTTCTGCTGAAAGTTTCGGCCAAGCTTGGCCAGATGGTTGTCCTTTATCAGGATACCGTCATACAGCCCGAGCCGATGGTTGCGTCCGCCGCCGCATCGAACCGCGTACTTTTCCAGTATCCGCCAGCCCGGAAGCGTCTTGCGTGTGTCGTATATCTTGGCCTTCGTGCCCTGCACGGCCCGAACATATTTTCTGGTCGTGGTGGCGATGCCGCTGAGCCTCTGCAGAAAATTCAGCATAACCCTTTCGGCACTGAGCATGGCCCGCAGCGGCCCCTCGATGGTGCCGATCCTGCAGCCCACATAGGCATCGTCCCCGTCGTTCCTGAGGATCTTCAGGCGAAGCCGCGGGTCGTAACGGTACAGAATCTCCCGGACGATTTCCATCCCGCAGACCACTATCTCTTCCCGCGAGATGATGTTGGCCCGGTGCATCGTGTCTTTCTTGAACAGAAGCTCGCTGGTGGTGTCACCGGCACCGAGGTCCTCGGCAATGGCAAGTTCGATCAACGGTATAACGTCTTTTATGTTGAGTTTCTTCACTGTCTTTTCGCTTTCTTTCTCTTTTGTCCCGAATCAATCAGTACCAGCTTCGGCATCTCCCGAAGTTCCCGCAGCCGGTCCCGCAAAACGGCCGCACGCTCGAAATCCAGTGCCTCGGCCGCCTCGAGCATCTCCCTTTCGAGCTCGCCGATCAGCTCAACCCGCTCGTATTCGTCGGGGCTGAAGCGGACCGCTTCCTGCGCAATACGCCTGGCCTTTATCTGCTCGGCCAGGCCCCTGCGTATCTCCTTGCTCACCGTCTGCGGCGTTATGTTGTGCCGGCGGTTATACTCGATCTGAATTTTACGCCGACGGTTCGTCTCGTCAATAGCCTTGCGCATCGACGCAGTCACCGTGTCGGCATACAGAAAAACGGTCGCGTTCACGTTCCTGGCGGTCCGCCCGATGGTCTGTATCAAAGAGGTCTGGCTTCGCAGAAAACCTTCCTTGTCCGCATCCAGAATCGCCACCGCCGAAACCTCCGGCAAATCCAGCCCCTCACGCAGAAGGTTCACACCCACCAGCACGTCAAACTCGCCGTTACGAAGGTCACGCAAAATACCAATCCTTTCCAGCGTGTCGATTTCGCTGTGAAGGTACCGGCACCTGTAGCCTTTCTGGTTCACGAAATCCGCCAGTTGTTCCGCCATCCTCTTAGTCAGCGTTGTAATCAGCATCCGTTCGCCGGCCTTCACACGCTTCTCGATTTCACCGAGAACGTGCGGCACCTGCTCACTGGCCGGATGCACCACTATCTGCGGGTCCACCAGCCCCGTCGGCCTTATTATCTGCTCCACCACCTCCCCGTCGCACATTTCAAGCTCGAAAGGACCCGGCGTGGCCGATACGAAAATCACCCGTGACCAGCTTTGCTGGAACTCCTCGAACCGCAGCGGCCTGTTGTCCAGGGCGCTGGGCAGCCGAAAACCGTGCTCCACAAGAACCTCTTTCCTGTGGCGGTCGCTGGCCCACATCGCACGTAATTGCGGAATCGTCACGTGCGATTCGTCGATAAACAGAAGAAAATCTTCCGGGAAATAATCTATCAGCGTGTACGGCCTTGCCCCGGCAGGCAACTGCGCCAGGTGCCGGGCATAGTTCTCTATCCCGCTGCAGTAGCCCACCTCCTGCAGCATCTCGATGTCATAGAGTGTGCGCGCTTCGAGACGCTGGGCTTCCAGCAACTTTCCCTGCGCCCGAAGCTCACTGAGCCTCTCCGCAAGCTCGGCGCGGATGCTGGCAACGGCCGCCTCGATCCTGTCGCCCGGCATCACGTAATGCTGCGCGGGATAAATGAAAACCTGCTGCTCGGCCGCAATCACCTCCCCGGATACCGGGTTGATATAGCTTATCTTTTCTATCTCCTCGCCGAAAAACTCAAACCGCACCGCAAAGGACTCGTAGGATGGATGAAGCTCAACCACGTCGCCGCGAACCCTGAACGTCCCCCGCTGAAAGTCGACGTCGTTTCTCGTGTATTGCAGGTCCGCGAACCTGCCCAGAAGTTCATTTCTCTCGATGCGGTCTCCGAGCCTGACCGCGACGACGCTGGCCTTGTAATCCTCTGGCGAACCCAACCCGAAGATGCACGAAACCGACGCCACGACGATGCAATCCCGCCGCGTGGCCAGGCTTGTGGTGGTCGACAGCCGAAGCCTGTCCAGGTCCGCATTCTTTGACGCGTCCTTCTCGATGTAAATGTCCCGCTGCGGTATGTAGGCCTCCGGCTGATAGTAGTCGTAGTAGCTGACGAAATACTCGACCGCGTTATCGGGAAACAGCTCCTTGAACTCCTCGTACAGCTGGGCCGCCAGCGTCTTGTTGTGCGAGATAACCAGCACCGGCAGGTCGAACTGCGCGATGGTATGGGCCATCGTGAAGGTCTTGCCCGAGCCTGTTACGCCCATAAGCGTCTGAAACTTTCTGCCGCGGCGCAGACCGTCGACCAGCTTGGCTATCGCCCGCGGCTGGTCGCCCGCCGGCTTCAAGTTGGTCCTGAGCTTGAATCCTGCCATCCTTATACCTCGCAATCGACGCTTCGGCCTGCAAATATCTCATTCTACCCCGCCGACCCACCCAAAACAAGCTCGGCAACCGCATTTCCGGCACGGCCGGCATTAGAAGTGCAGAAATCCCTTCCAACCTGCCGATGATACATCTGTGACTTTATTTTCTTCGTGAAGGGCGACGACCGTCGCCGGCAGTGCAAAATGGCCAGACCCTGGGCAAAAACGGTGCAGCGAGCGGTGTTCCTGGTCTGCATCACCGCCGTAATGTGTGCCTATATCGGGCGCGGGCTGTTTTACCGCGCCGTGACCATCGGCGAACTGCTGAACGAGAACAAGAATCTCAAGCGGGCGATAAGCAACCTCACCCGCGAAGAACAAATCGGATACGCCAAGGTCGTCGAGCAGAAGTACCAGGATGGGAAACTGTTTACCACCATCAAGTTTGTCGAGACAGCGCGGGATGACAAAGGCCGCACGATACTCGAAAAGCAGTACACCATCGAGGGCGACATAGTTCATTTCGACGCGTTGATAGTCAGGTTCGGCCAGCAACTGGTGGCGGACGGCAAAGCGCGGGCGCTGTATTTGTGGCGGCGGGTGTACGGGGAGAAGATGGCCCCGGAGGATGGTTTCATAATCGAGCAGCCGGGGGCGGAGCCTCGAAGGTACAGCGACCTGTTCGCCATTTTGCCGGCGGCGCACCGGCGGGCGTTCTGGGAACAAATCTGGGACCTGGCCAACGACCCGGAAAAGCTCAAGGCCCACGGCATCGTTGCGGCTTACGGCAATGCGGTTTACTCAAGGCTCAGGCCCGGGTTTATCTACGTATTCAAGATTAGTCCGAGCGGGCAGGTTACGCCGGAGGTCGTTCCCGATATATGATCTTGGTTTTTCGGCGGGGGAGGCCGGGAGGTCTTCCGGATAGAGCACGGCCGCCAGTAGAGCCCGGCCGTAGCGCTGCCAGAGGGTTTCGGCACCGAGCATCTCGGCGCCGAGGGGCAATTCCATCGTAATGCAGGGTATGTGCAAATCCAGCCCGGCGTGTGAGCCGAGCGAACCCGGGGCGGGGCCAAGTCTTTCAACCGGCAGGTTGCAGTATCCGGCGATATGCTCGGCCAGCTTCTTCGCGGGGCCGTCGTAGTCGATGCAGCCGTGCGGTACGCGGTTGACCAGGGCCTGGGGCCCCGTGTCGGTGAGTTGATGTATGCTGACAATGCGGTCGACCCTGTACTGGCGAATCAACTGTGCTATTACGCGCGACTCAGGCTCGCGGTTGGGCGGCGAGTTGCTGGGGCGGTTGGATGCGGGAAAATCGCGGTTGAGGTCCACGGCGTGGGCGTTGGTCCGGCTGTCATAAAGCAGGCCGTCGGGGTTGGCCACCGGCAGCAGGACGACCCTTCGGTCGTGGAGCAACTGGGGATTCTCGGCCAGGTGCGCCGCCAGGGCACGTACCAACGGAACGCCGGCCGGTTCGTCACCGTGAATTGCAGCGAGGATCAACGTTACATCGTCCCCATCGCCGAGGACCAGGCACTTGATGGGGCGGCCTTCCACGGACCAGCCGACGGTGAAGTATTGTGGCTTGCTCGGGGCGGCCGACGGCAGGTCGACCAGCACGGGTGGCTCTACAGGCCTGTAGCAGCCGGCCGTGTGCAACAAGGTCGCCGCAAGGACTATGCCGAATAGCACAGGTATTTGACCAGTCATCTCAGTTTTCATCTCCGCAAACTGCCCTGACGGCGGCATATTATATGGGTTGACGCGACCAACTGAAGAAAAAACCCGAGCGGGGGATGCCGGCTGGGCGGCGACCGGCGGGGTGGAGAGGCGCCGGAGGAAATCGGGGGCCGGGGCCAAATCGTGCGGGCGGGTGGTTTCGGCGGTGGAAATTGGGTTTGTTTGGGTTTGTTTTGTCCCATCGCACCAGGTGTCCAAACGGTCGTAAGTAC
>CAYSBK010000015.1:0-28040 GCA_964429265.1 uncultured Pirellulales bacterium
TCTGCCGGGCGGTACCGCGCGATCAAACCAACCCTTTTTTGCAAAACAAAGCCAAAGTCAAGTCCGCCGAAATGCACCTAACTCGTTATGGCAAAAGCACTTACGACGTTTGGACACTTGGTGCGATGGGACAAAACAAACCCAAACAAACCCAATTCCACCGGCAAAATCCCGCCAGGACCGCCCTGTCCGCCCGACCGGCTTGACCCGGCACCGCTTTTTTGCGATTATGACGCCAGCCCAACACCCTTTCGAGGGAACATCCGGGCCGGATAACGGTCTAATACAAAGGACGCAAACCGTGACAGAGCCGGCAAGCATCAATATCGACGACGCTGTACTGCTGGAAAAATGCCGCCGGGGCGACTCCGACGCGATGGAGCGGCTGATACTGAAGTATCAGAACCGCATCTACAACGTAATACTGAAAATCTGCGCAAACCGCGACGACGCCGCGGAACTCACGCAGGAGACCTTTGTCAAAGTAATAGAGAATCTCGACAGATTTGCAGGGCGAAGCAGCTTTTACACCTGGGCGTTCAGGATTGCCGTCAACCTGACCCTGAACTACTGCCACAGGGCCGGCAGAATCCAAGCCGCGTCGCTCGACGCCGACGACGAAACCGGAAACTGGCAGGGAAAAATGCAGTTGAGGAAGTTCCTCAGCGACGAAAGCTCTCCTGACCCGGCCCAGGTCGCCCAGAGCAACGAGCTCTGGCAACTGGTTATCCGCGCCCTGGCCTCGCTCGACGAGGCACACAGGACTGTCGTTGTCTTAAGGGATGTTGAGGGGATGAGTTATGCTCAGATTGCCGAGGTGCTTAATGTCGAGCTGGGAACCGTAAAGAGCCGATTAAGCAGGGCCAGAGACAATCTGAGGCAGATTTTGGAGGCGACACTCCAATGAAAGACAGCCGCAAAATTGACGAACTGCTGAACTGTTACATAGACGGTGAACTGGGACCCAGACACCAGGTCGAGCTTCAAAGGCTTATCAGGCACGATCCCGAGGTTGCAAAGCGCCTTCGCTGGTTGCAGAAGTGCAAGCTGCTGGTCGGTTCGCTGCCGCCGGGCGAAGCTCCGCCTGAGATGCTCCAGCGGATAAAGGCCGCCGTTGAGACCCGACGGATTATCGCTCAACAGCCCGCCGCCATCACGCAGCGCGCCGGTGCATGGCATCTGTTGGCACGACGGCTTGTCAACGTCGCCGCGATGGTCGCACTGATAGCCGTCTTGGCCGCGGTCGTTTACACGGTCGTCAGAACCAACCCGGCACCTCCTGCGGCGCCACCTATCGCAGCCAACACGACAGCCCCGGCTACCACGCCGGCCGCAAGCCGGTCCCAGCCCTTCTACGGAACCCTGGAGCTCAAAACGGCTGATTTCGCTGCCATCGACACCTCGATTCATCGCGCACTGGCCGACCACGGTGTAAGTGCATCATTCGTCTCCGAACCACAGGCACGTCGAAACATCTACACCGTCACCTGCAGTCCTGCCGAGCTTGAGCTTGTTCTGGCCGACCTGGCCGGTATCTGGAATCGGCTGGACTCGGCCACGCTGGCGGTTGAAACCGACCGCTTCGGCCATCGGGTCATCGTCGACAACGTTCTGCCCGAACAGCTCCTGAGGATTGTTGACGAGCCGACCCATGACCAGCGCCTGCGCTCGGCACAGGCCTTCGCCGCCGCCAACAAAATACAACAGCTTATGCCCGGAAAGGAAGTTTACGCCCTTGTCGAACCCGACACGCATGACCTGCCCGGGCTGTTCAAGCCGCTTATGACAGGTGGCACCCCACAGGCACAGCGCTCGCCCCAACCTGCTTCGGGCAACCAGGTCAACATCACCATCGTGCTGAGGCAATAGCCGTCCGCCCCGCAGGATGTGTTCGGCGGCCCCAAAAACACGCGGCAAAATGCTTAAACCTTGTCCGCCGCGCCCGTTCAGTAGTTCCGCCAGGCCAACCCACCAACCAGCGAGCAACCCACAACGACGAACAACCAACGAACGATGAACTATGAACCCTCCTTCTTCGCCTGATTCTTTTTCTCGCCCGTTTTCGACTCGCTGGTTTGTTTATCGCTTTTTTCAGCTTTCTTGTAGCTTTCGCTGCGGTAGTCCGTCTGGTAGAACCCGGAACCTTTGAAGATTATTCCCGTCCCCGTACCAATAAGACGCCTGACACCGTTGCGTCCGCACTGCGGACAGCATCGAACGGGCGCCGCCGTTATGCTCTGAAACCGCTCAAACTCGTGACCACACTTTCCGCACCTGTATTCGTATGTCGGCATATTATCTTACCCCTGGTGTGATTGTTCCTCTCGGTGGCGGGTCTCGTCTTCCCCGCCCGTCCGGTCGTCCTGCGCCGGCTGCTGCTGTGACTGTTCGTCCCCGGGCAGCTTATTCACGACCACCTTGCCCGGCCGAATCACCCGGCCGTTCAACTTGTACGCCTTCTGAAACTCCTCCAGAATCACCTCGTCTTCCTTGTCGGGATCGGCCCTTCGCATCATCGCCTCCTGCACCGCGGGGTCAAACTTCTGCCCAAGCGAGCTTATCTGCTCAACCCCGTGCCCTCGCAGAATATCCAGCATCTGCTTGTAGATTATCCCGACGCCCTCCAGCACAACATCCTTGCTGTCGGCCGAATCGGCGTTCTGAAGCGTGCGCTCGAAGTTGTCAAGAACCGGCAGCAACGATCGGATAATTGCTTCCTTCTCATATGCCACCGCTTCTGCAACCTGCCTGGCATTGCGCTTCTGAAAGTTCGCGTAATCGGCCCCGAGCCGCTGAAGCTTGTCGAACAACTGCTCCTTCTCTTTTTGCAAAGCCTCTACCTGGGCCTGCAGCTCCTGCACGTCAGGTTGTTTTGCCTTCGCGTCCGGCTGTACCGTCGGTTTGTCTTTGCTCTTGCGTTTCATCGATGGTTGCTAAAATACTTCTTCAGCCTCTCGAAAAAACCCACCGCTCGTGGTGAAACACTCCTGTTTTCCGTCTTCGCAAACTCGCGAAGCAGCTCCTGCTGCCGGGCGTTCAGCTTGGTCGGTGTCTCGACCTGGATGTGCACCAGCTCATCGCCGCGCCGCAACGTCCGAACGTCCGGCAGACCCTGGCCCTTTATCCGGAACACGCTGCCGCTCTGGGTACCGGGCGGAATCTTCAAGCCTCGCTTGCCGTCCAGGCTCGGAACCTCGATCGTCGCGCCCAGCGCCGCCTGCGTAAAGCTTATCGGCACCGACACGACCACGTCGTTGCCGTCGCGCTGGAAAAACTCGTGCGGCTTGGTCCTGATGTAGCAGTACAGGTCACCTCTCGGTCCACCGTTTCGGCCCGGCTCGCCTTCCCCCGCTACCCGCACGCCCTGTCCGTCCCGCACTCCCGGCGGTATCTTCACGGTCACCACCCGCTTCTTCGGCACTCGACCCGTGCCCCGGCACTGCCTGCAGGGATTCGTTATCACCCGCCCGCTGCCGTTGCACCGCGGACAGGTCGAAACCATCTGAAAGAATCCGCCTCCCCGCATCACCTGGCCCGTGCCGTTGCAGTTGCTGCAACGCGACGGGCCGCTGCCCCGGGCTGACCCGCTGCCGCCGCAGTCCGGACAGGTATCCTGCCGCGTGAACTCGATCGTCTTCTCAACCCCGCTGGCGACTTCCTCGAGCGTCAGGTCCACCGATGTCTCAAGGTCGTAGCCCCGCACAGGCCCGCTGCGGCGTGACCGCCGGCGTCCCCCCATCCCGAAAACATCCGCCAAATCCCCGAATCCGAATATCTCCTCGAAGATGCTGCCGATGTCCTGCCAGTTCATATGCGTGTAATCACGCATACCCATACCACGCAAGCCCTCGTGGCCGAACTGGTCGTAACGCTTGCGCTTCTCCGGGTCACTGAGAACCTCGTAAGCCTCCGCGCACTGCTTGAATTTCAGCTCCGCATCCTTGTCGTTCGGATTCTTGTCGGGATGGTACTTGATCGCCATCCGCCTGTACGCGCGCTTTATCTCCTCCGGAGAGGCGTCTCTACTGACACCGAGGATTTCGTAGTAGTCGCGCTTATCCATAGTATCTATGGTGCGCACCCGGACACGGGCGACCGTTACAGCCTACCGCAAACATCGCGCCCGGCCCGGGTGCGGTAAGTCAGCTAACTGCTCCGGCTACCGGCTCGGGTTGCTCGTCCTCGTCCTTTTCCTTCAGCTCCGTCACCAGTACGTTCGTGGTCAGCATCAGCCCCGCAACGGATGCGGCGTTCTGAAGAGCCGTCCTGGCCACCTTCGCAGGGTCGATTATCCCCGCTTTGAACATATCAACGTATTCGCCGTTCCTGGCATCATAACCGATATTCTTGTTCTTCTGGAGCCTCTCCAGAAGCTCCGCAACGACCACGTCACCCTTCTCGCCGGAATTATCCACTATCTGCTGCGTCGGTGCTCGCAGCACACGCGCGATGATGTCAAAGCCGATCTTCTCGTCACCGCGGGCCTTGCTTCTGGCCTTCTCAACCTCCGCAACAGCCCGCAAGAAGATAACGCCACCGCCGGCCACAACGCCCTCGGCCAGGGCCGCCCGCGTCGCGTGAAGAGCATCCTGCAGCAGGTCCTTCCGCTCGTTCATCTCGGTCTCCGTGGCCGCACCTGCCTTTATCACTGCAACACCACCTGTCAGTTTCGCAAGGCGCTCCTGCAGCTTCTCCTTGTCGTAATCGCTGGTGGTCTTCTGGATCTGGCTGCGAATCTGCTCGCACCGCGCGTCGATCTCCTTCTTCGTGCCGGCGCCTTCGATTATCGTCGTGGTGTCCTTGGTGACCACCACCTTCTTGGCCCGGCCCAACTGCGAAAGCTCAAGGCTTTCCAGCTTTATGCCCAGGTCTTCGGTTATAACCAGCCCGCCGGTCAGCACGCCCATATCTCCCAGCATCGCCTTTCTCCGGTCGCCGAACCCGGGCGCCTTCACCGCACAGACCTTCAGAACACCCTGCAGCTTGTTGATAACCATCGCCGCAAGGGCCTCACCTTCAACGTCCTCTGCAACCACCAGTAGCGGCTTGCCCACCTGCGCCGTCTTCTCCAGCAGCGGAATAAGCTCTCGGACGTTCGACAGCTTCTTCTCGTGAAGCAGAACGTAGCAGTCCTCCAGAACCGCTTCCAGCGTCTCCGAGTTGGTCATAAAGTACGGCGAAATATAGCCGCGGTCGAACTGCATACCCTCGACAAACTCAACGGTCGTCTCAAGCCCCTTGCCTTCCTCGACCTCGATTACGCCGTCCTTGCCGACCTTGTCGAACGCATCGGCCAGAATCTGCCCCACCGTCGGGTCATTGTTCGCGCTGATAGTGGCCACCTTCGCCACGTCATCGTGTCCTTTCACCGCAATGCTGGCCGACTCGATGAATTTCGTCACCACCTCGACCGCCTTGGTTATGCCTCGCTGCACCGCCATCGGGTTCACGCCCGCAGTGACGTACTTCAGACCCTCGTTGTAAATCGCCTCAGCCAGCACCGTCGAGGTCGTCGTACCGTCGCCGACGGTGTCGGAGGTCTTGCTGGCCACCTGGTTGGCCATCTTGACCCCCATGTTCTTGAACGGTTCAGGAAGTTCTATCTCCTTGCTGACCGACACGCCGTCCTTGGTAATCTTCGGCGAGCCCCAGCTTCGCTGCAGGATGACATTCCTGCCCGTCGGCCCCAGCGTAACCTTCACCGCCGCCGCAAGCTGAGAAAGACCGTCTTTCAGATGGGCCCGCGCCGTCTCGTCAAACATTAATTGTTTTGCCATTTCTTATCCCTCGAAAATTCCCAACAGCCGGCAAAATTGCCCGTTGCTCTTACCTTTCCACTATCCCGAGAATGTCGCTCTCCCGCAGAATCACGTATTTCTTGCCGTCCAGTTCCACTTCCGAACCTATGTACTTCGCATAGATAACCTCGTCGTTCTTCTTCACGGACATCTCGCTGCGCTTGCCGTTGTCCAGAAGTTTTCCCGGGCCGGCCGCCACGACCCTGCCCATCTGCGGCTTCTCCTTCGCCGTGTCCGGAAGGTAGATGCCGCCCGCCGTTTTCTCTTCCGCTTCCAACTGCGTTATTACCACTCTGTCTTCCAAAGGTCTCAGTTTCATAGCCGACTCCTTTTATATATCCGACCGTTCCATACCTGTCAGTCCGGTTCACCGTCGGTAAGTCGATTCCGTTGCGCCCCGCTACATCATATTCATATCTTCTCCCATGCCGCCGCGAGGCTGGTCCTTTTTCTTCTCCGGCTTCTCGGTAACCACACAACCCGTCGTAAGCAGCAACGTCGCAATGCTCACCGCATTCTCCAACGCCGTTCGTGTCACTTTAACCGGGTCAATGACGCCGGCTTCGAGCAGATCCTCGTACTTGCCCGTGTCGGCGTTGTACCCGAAGTTCCCGTTGCCCTGTGCAACCCTGCTTACCACAAGATTAGCCGTGGCGCCTGCGTTGGCCGCGATCCAGTAGCACGGCATCGAAAGCGCCTTGGCCACTATCGCCGCTCCCGTCTGCTCGTCGCCGCTGAGCTTCAAACGCTCCACCGCATCGATGCAGCGAATCAACGCAACTCCGCCTCCCGGAACGATGCCTTCCTCGATCGCCGCACGCGTGGCATGAAGCGCATCCTCGATCCGCGCCTTCTTCTCCTTCATCTCCGCCTCGCTGGCCGCACCAACGTTGATTTGTGCAACCCCGCCCGTCAACTTGGCAAGCCGCTCCTGCAGCTTCTCCCTGTCGTAATCGCTCGTTGTCGTTTCTATCTCGCTGCGAATCTGCGCAATCCTGCCCTTTATCGCCTCTTCGCTGCCGGCACCTTCCACGATCGTCGTCGTGTCGTTGTCGATCGTAACCTTCTTGGCCTGACCAAGCTGCCGGATGCTTATGTTCTCAAGGTCTATCCCCAGGTCCTTGAAGACGGCCTCGGCTCCCGTGTGTATCGCAATATCGCCCAGCATCGCCTTGCGACGGTCGCCGAAGCCGGGCGCCTTGACCGCCGCAACCTGCAGAACGCCCTTGAGCTTGTTCACTACCAGCGTCGCAAGGGCCTCGCTTTCCACGTCCTCGGCGATAATCAGCAGCGGCCGCCTCGCCTTTGCGACCTTTTCAAGCAGCGGCACCAGCTTCGTCACGCTGCTGATTTTTTCCTCGTGCACCAGGATGTACGGCTTCTCAAGCTCGCACACCATATTCTTGGGATCGGTGACAAAGTGAGGCGACAGGTACCCGCGGTCGAATTGCATACCCTCGACAAAGTCAACCGTCGTCTCCAGGCCCTTGCCTTCCTCAACCGTAATCACACCGTCCTTGCCAACCTGCTGGAAGGCCTCGGCCATTATCTTGCCCACCTCCGTGTCGTTGTTCGCCGAGACCGATGCAACGTTGACGATGTCATCCTTTTTGGTGATGTCAACAGGCCGAGCAAGCGACGCCAGCTTCTGTTTTACCGCCGCCGCTGCCTGCCGCATCCCCCGCGCCAGCGCCATCGCATCCGCACCGGCCGCTATGTTCCGATAGGCCTCTTTGAACATCGCCTCCGCCAGAACCGTCGCCGTAGTCGTGCCGTCACCGGCAACCTTCGACGTCTTCGAAGCAACCTCCTTGGCCAGTTTCGCTCCGAGGTTCTCGTTCTTGTCGGCAAGCTCGATCTCCTCGGCCACCGTCACGCCGTCCTTCGTTACGGTCGGTCCACCCCAGCTCTTGTCAAGAATGGCGTTCCGGCCCCTCGGCCCCAATGTCGACTTTACCGCCGCCGCGAGTTTCTCCACCCCAGCCAGCAGACTTGCCCTGGCGTCCGTCTCGAATGCCAATCTCTTTACTGCCATAATTGCCTGTCTCCTTATTGTCCTGCAGAAACTTCAAGTCCAGAATCCCGGCTCAAGGCTAACCCCGGTGCAAAAAACATACCAGCCCGGCCGCTCGCCCGCCACCGTCCGGCTAAACCGCGCCTAACCCCAGCTTTTACGGGAAGTTAAGACCACCGGCAATTGCCGCCTCTCGCCCCGACACCGCCGCTGGCTGCAGTTTTTGGCACTTACACCACGCCCGGCACGCCAACTTGACAGCCTCCACCCGGCCGGCCCCGCCCATTCCGCCCCGGCTGCCGCTGCCTCCGCGCCGCCCTCCGCCCCCGCACTTGCAAAGCCGCCGCCGCCGGGTAATATAGCCATATGCGACCGGAACGGCTCAGAAACAAGATTATATGCGGCGACTGTATCGAGGTCCTCGCAAAGGTCCGGCAACCCTTCGCCGACCTCATCTTCGCCGATCCTCCTTTCAACATAGGCTACAACTACGACAATTACAACGACCGGCAAAAAGCCGACCGGTACATCACCTGGACGCGCCGGTGGATGACAGCCTGCAAGAATGTTCTCCAACCCCACGGCTCATTCTACATCGCCATCGGTGATGAGCACGCCGCCGACGTAAAAAAAATCGCCGACGACCTCGGTCTTGTAATGCGAAACTGGATAATCTGGCACTACACCTTCGGCCAGCAGATGAAAAACAAGTTCGCCCGGGCCCACGCGCACATTCTCTACTTCGTCAACGATAAGAAGAACTTCGTCTTCAATGCCGATGCCGTCAGGGTCATCTCCGACCGGCAAAAAAAATACCGCGACAAAAGGGCCAACCCCGCCGGCAAAATGCCCGACGACGTCTGGGACGAATACCCCAGGGTCTGCGGAACCTTCAAGGAGCGCATGCGCTTCCCCTGCCAGATGCCCGAAAGCCTCCTGGCCAGAATAATCCGCGTCAGTTCCACAGCCAATGACAAACAAAAACACTGGGTACTCGACCCCTTTGTCGGCTCCGGCACAACGGCCGTCGTCGCACACAAGCTCGGCCGCCACTACACCGGCATCGACATCTCCCCCGCCTATGTCGCCGCCGCCAGAAGACGCATCGCCCAAGCAACCGGCCTGCCTGTCGAGGGCGAAGGCTCCATCAGCTGGAATGAACACCTCGAAAACGAACTCAAGTGGCTCTATCACGAAAATAAGGTCCCCGTCGATCAGCTTCTGGCCGACGACGTCTTACTCGCACTGTTCACCCAGAAGTTCAACCACAGGCTCAGCGGCCGGCTACGGAAGTTTCACGACAATGACATAGCCAGACAATTGATTGTTATGCGAAAAGACGGACGACTCACCCTGCTCGAGAACCGCATCGCCCGGGAAAGCGCCGCCAATCCGCGCTGAGGACTCAGACCTATGCAAACCGATGACGAGCGTTATATGCAGGCAGCGCTGCGGCTTGCCCGGCGAGGGCTGGGTGCCGTCGAGCCGAATCCCGCCGTCGGCTGCATCATCGTAAAGGGCAACCAGGTAGCCGGACGGGGCTGGCACAAAAAATTCGGCGGCCCTCACGCCGAGATAAACGCCATCGAGGACTGCAAGACCCTCGGCATCGACCCCGCAGGCTCAACGATCTACGTCACCCTTGAGCCTTGCTGCCATCACGGAAAAACGCCCCCCTGCACCGACGCCATAATCGCGGCCCGACCGGCCAGGGTCGTCGTTGCAACCATCGACCCTTCCCCGCACGCCGGCGGCGCCGGGATCGAACAGCTCAGGCACGCCGGTATTCAAGTCGATATCGGCCTCTGTCAGACGCAGGCCCGGCTGCTGAACGCCCCTTTCTTCAAGTTCGCCGCGACGGGCGATTGCTGGGTCACGCTGAAATGGGCACAGAGCATCGACGGCAAACTGGCGCCGGCGCCCGGCGAAGGTTCGACCTGGCTGTCCAATGAACTAAGCCGAAAAGACGTTCAGCATCTCCGCCGGCGCGTCCAGGCCATCCTGGTCGGCATCAACACCGTTCTTGCCGACGACCCGCTGCTTATCCCAAGACCTGCCCGCGGAAAGAAGCTCATCCGCATCGTGCTCGACAACCACCTCAGAACGCCACCCGATTGCCAACTGCTGCGGACCATAAGCAAATCACCGGTGCTGGTCCTTACGTCCGCCGAGGCCGTCCGCCTCAATCCGGCAGCAGCCGAAAGCCTCACCGGCAAGGGCGCCGATCTGCTGGTATATGACGACCGGGCCGGGCAGTCCAACCTGCGTTTCCTGATGCAATGGCTTCGCGAGCACTGCATCGCACATCTGCTCGTCGAGGGCGGCCCGACGGTGCTGGCATCCTTCATCAAGGAAAACCTCGTCGATGAGATATGTGTCTATGTTGCCCCGAAAATCCTCGCCGCTGGCGGCACCGCCGACTTGGCCGCCGCGCTGGCGCAGATAGACGAGGCGATGACGCTCCATCACGTCCAGATAAAACAGTTCGGTGAGGATGTTTGTATGACCGGCTTATCCGAAAAGGCCGCCGCAGCCCTGTCGCTTGCCTGAACCTCTGTCTTTCACCCGGCGCGCCATATCAACACGGCAACCAACCGCGCAAAAAACCACCCCCCTCAATACAACGCCCACCTCCAATCACCACCGGCAATAAAACAGGAACAAGATAGGATTACCGCTTCTTGGAGAAAGGAAAATTACAGCCGGCCTCCTCGACGCCCCGTGACATTTCTGTCTTTCGAACGGGACTTTGCATCCCCGGGCTTAAGTAGCCTGCTTGACGTACATAATCTCCTTGTCGAACCAGTCGATCAGGTTTCTTACCTGGCGGACCAAATCCGGCTTGTTGTACTTCTCCGCCATATAGCCGAACACGAGCGTAGCACGTCGCAAAAGCGAAATAAAACGCTGTTCCCAGTGCAGAACCCGGGGCGTACCCTTGATGCCGTCGAGATGAAACTTCGGCGGCAGTCCCCCGTACAGCTCCATTATGCTCTGGAATCCCGCGTGAACGTATCCCGAGTAAGCACTGTAAATCCGGTAAACCATATCCCGGTCGATATAAAGATTGGTGTGCTCGCTCAAAAGCCTCGCACGCGAAGCGTGAATCTTTCTGACCTTCGTCCGGTGAACCTTCCTGTTGTCCTCCAGAATCTCCACGTCCTCGATGCTCTCGCTGAAAAAATTCGCAATGTACTTTTCAACGTCCACCGGTATCTCCGGAAACTTCTCCAGAAGGAAGTAAATGTCGTTCACGCAATCCCCGACCGTCCTGATCAGCACCCCCATCTCGGTAACATAACCCGCCTCCAGCAGTACCAGCAATGCATTGGCACCGCTGACTATCCGCACCGCCTTCAGCAGGCAAACGTGCTTCACCGTCGGCTCTTCGTAAACGTACCCACCATGCCGAAGCCTCGGCTTCTCAAGCTCCGATTCGAACGCCTCGACGAAGTCAGCTAACCGCTCGATCGCCTTTTTGTATATTTCGACCTTCTTCATCCACCAACGCCAAGCCACCCGCACGGCATATATTAGCGACACAGCCAACCTGCTGTGCCGTTGATAAGCATATAGTGTGCCCACCGCTTGCGCCGTCGAACCGGCCTGCACAGCCTTCAACCTGCCCCTTGCTGTTATTATACCGACACCTTGCTCAAAATACAAGGGCTTCGCCTATCTGCCGCCCCCGGCAACCAGCAACAGTGCCGAAAAACACCTCCTGTGGCCGCATAACCGCCGCAAACGACCTGAAATAAAAATCCGCCTGCCCTCCCGCGGGCGGGTAATACCCTCATTCACCCAGCATCTTTTTGCTGCGAAGGATGTGATGGTAGTGCTGGGCGAAGCGGTGCGCCTCGTCACGAACGTATTGCAGCAGCTTGCGCACCGGCCGGTGCGCCGGCAACCTGACCGGCCTGCTTGAGCCGGGCAGGTAAATGTCCTCCTGTTTCTTGGCTATCGCCGCCAGCTTCGGCATCGGGGCGTTCATCTGACGAAGTGCCTTCTCCGCCGCGCCGAGATGCCCCAGACCCCCATCGATCAAAACCAAATCCGGCCACAGTTCTTCCCCCGCCAGCGCGTACTTGTACCTGCGCCTGACCACCTCGGCGATCATCGCATAATCGTCAATACCTTCCACCGTCTTTATCTTGAACCGCCGATATCCGCTCTTGAATGGTCTGCCGTCGATAAACTTCACCAGCGACCCGACCGCCTCGGCCCCGCCGATGTTCGCAACGTCGATACCTTCTATTATCCGCACGGGCTCATCGGCACCCAAAAGCTGCTGAAGCTCCACCAGCGCAGCCGTCGGGTCACCCGCAAAAACCTCGGGCTGAACATCCTGCTCGGGCAGACCACGCCGGTCCAGACTCTCAATCAGCCGAATCCGGTCACGGTACATCGCGGCCTTCTCGTATTGAAGAGACTGCGACGCCCGTTCCATCTGCTTTCGAAGTTCTCGCAAAACCGTCGAACGCTTCGACCGCAGAAAACGCAGCAGGTCCCTTATCAGCCTCTTGTACTCGCTCTGCTCTATCTTCGCCGCACACGGTGCCGTACACTGTTTTATACTGTACAGAAGACACGGCCGGAAAAAACGCCGCTTCTGGTCATCCCGTCGGATATCAAGATTGCACGTGCGAAACTTGAATATCTTCTGCAGAACCACCAGCACCCCCCGAAGGTCTTTCGCACCAGCAAAAGGCCCGAACAACCGGCTGCCCTTCGCACGCGGCTTGCGCGTAATGTACACGCCCGGAAAATCATCCGACGTCACCACCTCCAGATAGGGAAACGTCTTGTCGTCCACCAGGTCCGTGTTGTAAGGCGGACGAATGTCTTTTATCAGCCTGGCCTCTTTCAGAACCGCGTCCACTTCGTTGGCCGTCTCAAGCCAGTCCACGCTCTCGACCTTGCTGAGCATCTCCGCAATCTTCGGCCCCCGGGAAGCAGCCACGTCCGCCGACGGCTGAAAATAGCTCGCCACCCGGGAACGCAGGTTCTTCGCCTTACCGATATACAGAACCTTATCCCCCGCACCCTTCATAAAATACAGCCCGCAGCCGCTCGGCAACTGCTTTATCTCGGCGCGAATCCGTTCAAGTCTGTCGTTCGGCTCGCTCATCTTCATCGCCACGTTGTCTGTCCGGGACACGGCTTTCGGTGCCGGCTCAAAGGCATATTGTACCGCCCGCGCGCCCGCCCCGCGAGATAATCACGCCCCGGCGGCCTCTGCCAGCGCCGCCACGACCGTCTTCGACAGCACCCATAGCGCATCCAGCGGCATCTGCTCCGCCGCCGTCGCGTCAAAAAGGATTGACCCCCGCGGACCAAACTCCTCGTCGCCCCGCCAAACCACCACCGTCATCGGCACACGTGGAAGCACCTTCAACTCCACCGCTGCGTCACCGAAATCCACCCTTCGCCCGCCAAGCCTCTCACCGGCCTCAAGCAGAAGCCCCGGCTTTTCGCCGAAAACCTCCGCCAGCTTCGCCGTCGGAAGCCTGTGCGGCCCCCTGAAGAAAAACTCCCCGCCCGGCAGCGATTCGGCCACCGTCAGCCTGCCGCTGGCGGCTGCCTGCCGGGCGTTAATCAGGTATGCCAGAATGCACAACTGCTGCCCGTACCTTGCCGATGACCCCTGCTCCGTCACCAGCCGCTTCCGCGCCGGTTCGACAATAAACTTCTTGTTCAGCAGGCGTATCTCGTAGCTGCCGGTCGACTCGTTATACTCGCACCCCGCCCGCCGGGCGACCTCACGCCCATCCAGCCCGGCCAAGCGCCGCCACAGTCCCTCGTTCGACACTTCAGTGTCCCCGCCCAACGCCGGTCGCCTTGAACCCCCCAGCCTCCGCTTTCCCACAGTTCAGTCGTTCCGACCGTACAGCCACCGCTGGTCTGCCAGCTCGTAGTCGATTATCTCCTCCGACCGGAAGAGTATCTCTATCTCCCGCTCAGCCGACTCAACGCTGTCGGAACCGTGCACCAGGTTGTATCCCCTCGACGAGCAATAGTCACCCCGTATCGTCCCGGCCTGCGCCTCATAACCAAACGTAGCGCCTATCAACTTACGCGCCATCGCAATCACACCCTGCGACTGCCAGACCGTAGCCAGCACAGGCGCGGAACACAGGTACGCCACCAGCCCCTCGAAAAAAGGCTTGCCCGCGTGAACCGCATAAAGCCGCCGCGCCTGCTCTTCTGAAACCCTGATGAACTTGGCCGCAACGAGCTTGAAACCCTTCTGCTCGAACCGACTTATTATGCGACCCGCCAGATGTCGCTGAATTGCATCCGGTTTGATAATAATCAGCGTCCGTTCAGTCATCTTCTCGCGGCCAACCCCGCCTTGAACACCACCGGCACCAGGCAATCACATCCCCTTCGGAACAATGTAAATCTCTACGCGCCTGTTCTGGGGGTTGCCGCCCTTGTTCGGCTTGTTGGGTGCCACCGGACGATACTCCCCGAAGCCTCTCACGCTCATTCGCTTCGGGTCGACGTTGTTATTCTTCATAACGTTCAAAACCGATATCGCCCTGTGCGCCGACAAATGCCAGTTCGTCGGATGCTTGGCACGCGTGGCCGGCCTGCCTATCGGTATGTCGTCCGTGTGACCGGCGATTATCACGTCGAAATCCTTCGCCTGCTCCGAGTTCAGTATCTGGCAAAGCGCCTTCACCGCCTCTACAGCCTCCGGCCTGACCTGGTCGCTGCCCTTCTCAAACAACAGGTCGCTCTTGAACTTCACTATCCCGCGGTCGGCGTCATAAGTAACCATATCATGCTGCTTCGCAAAATCCTCCAGCAGCGTGCTCAGTTCCACCGGAAGCTGAACCCCTCGGACCAGGTTCTCCTGCAATTTTGCAATCATCTCGTTCTTGCGCCGAACAGCCTCCTCCAGCGCCGCTATCTGGTCCTGGAGGTTCCGACGCTCCACGTCCGTAAGGCTGGTTGTGCCCTCAAGCTGCCTGCGCAACTGCTGCACCTGCAGCTCAAGTGCGGCCTTGTCCGCCTCAAGCTCCTTGATCCGCTGGGCCTGCGCGGCGTTCCTCATTTCAAGGCTCCGGTACTGCTGCTCGCCGACGCACCCGCCCACAACTACCGCACAACAGAACAACACAATCAACCACAACCGAAGGGCTTGCATTATTCAATCCTTTCAAAAATTACCGCTGCATCAATCCTTTAACCCGGCCCGCCGAAATCGTAACCCCTTTACCCAAAAGTCGTTACGAACCACCGGGTACTGCACCCACTTGAATTTCCCCACAAATAGAACCTATCCGCACCACCCCGTCAAGCACATTCTTCCAAAATAAATTGCCCCCAGGCACCATCCCACCCGTAACCGCATCACTTGTGCCGCTGCAGGGACTGGTATTCCTTCTCAAACCGCAGCTTGTGCCTGACCTCCTCCTCCGCCAGCGCCAGAAGCACCTCACGCGAAGATTCGTCCGTCGTCTGCGGTATCAAACCAACGTACGTCCGGAAAGAAGCCTCCTCCTTCTCCATACCCAGCAAGAGCATATCCCGGTAGTCCATCTCCAGGGCGGCATCACTGTCCGAAACTATGTACTCGTGTGCCGGCGGCTCGAGCTTGCCGGGCTCCGGCAGGGTCCGGCCCAGCTTCAGTATCTCAAGCTCCAGCTTCGCCTTATGCTCAAGCTCCTCCTCCGCCAGGTCCTCGAATATTCTTCGCATATGTTCCCCGGCAACACGATCCGCCAGGGCCTTGTAGAAATTGTACGCCTCCAGCTCCCGCGAAATCGCAAACTCAAGAATCTCGCTGTCTGCTTCTGCCGGCATCGATTCCTGCCTTACCGCAACCTGCACCGACGCCCCAGGCCAGCCTCGCACACCGGGCTGACCCGCCCCGCCGACACGCATCCGGCCCTGCGATGATTATAGACCCACCCCAGCCCCACGCAAGCCTTAATTTCCACCCCGTCAATGGCCCCTTACCCACGCCCTGCCGACCAAGTACCGCCACCGTCGTCCCAAAACAGTCCAAAAATACTTTCGACCACCACACCAATTTCCCCTATAATGTTTACACTCAAAATGCTTATATTGCCGAATTATTTCTGTATGGCCGGATGACCGCTGGGCAAGACCCTTCTTAAGAACATCCGCCGACGGCTGTAATGCTGATACTCATAATTTTTGGGAGGCCGACGCAATGCTGTTGTGGCTTTTCAGGGCTATCTTCGTAATAGTCGTAATCGCGGTGCTGGCTTTCAGCCTCACCTCCAAGGCTTTGTCCAACCCGGACAATTCGCGCAGCTTCTGGGTCGTCTTCTCGAGCGGACTGGGAATGGCCGTCTTCGTGTTCCTGCTTGACCTGCTGACCCCCAAGAAAAAACTCTCCGCACTGGCAGGAGTCTTCTTCGGCCTGCTGGTCGGACTGCTCATAAGCGGAGCAATGGCGCCCGTCGTGGACCTCATCGTACAGACCTACGGCAGCAACCTTGCGGCTGAGGCCGTCACCGCAATCAAGTGGATGCTCGGCGTCTGCATCTGCTACCTCACCATCAGCGTCGTTATGCGAACAAAGGATGACGTCAGATTCGTCATACCCTACGTCGAATTCTCAAAGCAGACAAAAGGCGCAAGACCGCTGGTGGTCGATACGTCCGCCATCATCGACGGACGAATCGCAGACCTCTACCAGAGCAAGCTCTTCGACGCCCCGCTTATCGTCCCACGATTCGTGCTGAACGAACTGCAGTTGATCGCCGATTCCAGCGACCGCCTCAAACGCAACCGCGGCAGAAGGGGCCTCGACATTCTCAACAAAATGCAAAACAACCCGAACATCGACATAGAGATAGATGATTCGCCCGTGCCCGAAGAGGAAGACGTAAAGGGCGTCGACCAGAAACTCGTGGTCTTCGTAAAGCAGTGCAACGGCCGACTCGCCACCACCGACTACAACCTCACCAAGGTCGCACAGGTCCGCTCCGTCGACGTCGTCAACATCAACGACCTGGCAAACTCCCTCAAGGTCGTCGCCCTGCCCGGCGAGACCATGCAGGTAAAAATCATCAAGCCCGGCGAAGAACCCGACCAGGGCGTCGGCTACCTCGCCGACGGAACAATGGTCGTCGTCGAAAACGCCAGGGACAAGCTCGGCAAAGAGGTGATCATCAATGTGACCAGTTCCCTGCAAACGTCGGCCGGAAAGATGATCTTCGGCAAGTTCGAATCCTTCGCCAGGGAACAAAACGCCAACAACCGCCACAACTCAAATCGAAGGACACCAAGGGCCTTCGCCGCACGCAACAACAGCGGCGGCTATTCGGGATAAGCCTCCACCCGCCGGCGCCGGCGATGTCGCGACCGCGCCTACGCCCAACGCACGTTCTTCCTGCGCAACGACCGCCGCCCTGCCCAACGCACCGGCCGCCCGTTTTCTTTTTTTGCACTGCTCATACCGTTTTTCATTTGACATAACCCACGCTTTCCGCTAACCTCGACGGTTGTGGGGCATATTCGGTAACAAGCAGTGATGAGCCTGCCTTTCTCGGTCAGGGCGGCCCCCGTAGTGACGCTTCAACGCCCGCCCCGTCCCCGCGGAAAGGCTCGCAGAGGAGATGGAGTTGGCGCAGCACAACCACGAGATTCTCGCGGCCATCATCGAGCGTGTGCGCATGCTCGACGCAGCAAATGCCCGCAAGTGGTTCGATGAATTGACGCTCGTGCACTTCGACCGCGGCTCACTATCCATCGCTTGCCCCGGCGAAGCCGCCGCCCAGTTCCTCCAGGACAACTGCAGACATAGCTTCACGCGCGCCGCTCAACAGGTAACGGGCCATCTGGTCAGTGTAAACTTCTGCGTCAACCGCGCCGCACACACATCCGACGCCGCCGGCCGCCCCCATCCCCGACAACCCAGGCTCCACCCGGACTACACCTTCGCAAACTTCGTCGTCGGCCCCAGCAATCGTCTCGCCCACGCAAGCTGCGTCGCCGTAAGCCAGTCTCTCGGCGATACATACAACCCTTTGTTCCTCTACGGCAACTCCGGCCTGGGAAAAACACACCTGCTCCACGCCGTATGCCACGAAGCACGCCGGCGATTCCCCGACGCCAACCTGCAACTGCTCACATGCGAAGGCTTTGTAAACAGCTTCATCCGCGCCATCGAACAAGGCAACCTCACCGCCTTCCAGCATCAGTTCCGAAACGCCGACGCCCTGATCATCGACGACGTCCAGTTCCTTCGAGAACGCGAGCAAAGCCAGGAAGAGTTCTTTCACACTTTCAACGCCCTGTACAACAACGGCAAGCAGCTAATCCTCAGCGCCGACAGCCCCCCATCCAAAATCCCCTCCCTCGAAGAACGCCTCATAAGCAGGTTCAACTGGGGCCTCGTCGCCCGGATAGATCCCCCCAGTTACGAAACCCGTGTCGCGATCGTCCAGAAAAAAGCCCACCTCCGCGGCCTCTCCATATCCGACGCGATCGCCGAGTACGTCGCAAGAAAGGTCCGCGCGAACATCCGCGAGCTTGAAGGGGCACTGACCAGCCTCTACGCCGTGGCCATCACCACCGGCAAGAAAATAACCCTCGAGCTGGCCCAGCGAACCCTCGAAGGTCAGGTCAACCCCGCGCCTCGACACGTCAGCATCACCGATATAATCGAGGTCGTCACCCAGCACTTCGACGTTCGCCTTTCCGACCTCCAGAGCAAGAAGCGCAGCGCCAGCATCACCTTCCCCCGCCAGATATGTATGTACCTCGCCCGCAACCTCACCCGTCACAGCCTCGAAGAAATCGGCGGTCATCTCGGCGGAAGAGACCACACAACCGTTATGCACGCCTGCAGCAAGATAAGCCAGGCCGAACGCCAGGACCCAAAAATGCACGCCCTGCTCAGCGAGCTGACAAAGAAGATCACCCAGCCGCCCGCCGGCTGACACCACCGATATCAACCGCACCCGCCGCCGCAGAAACCGCCTATCCTGAACTGCTGCGTCTCCGCTGTCGGGCTTTGCCGCTTCGCCCGATAAGCCCAACCAAACCCACCGCAACCAGACAAAGCGAACTCGGCTCGGGAACTCCCTGGTACAGGTGCACTTTCCCGTCCCTGGCGCCGACCAGGATATCCAGCAAACCATCACCGGTCCAGTCGCACACAAACGGCCGCGACCGCGCCAGACCCTCAAGGTCGATCACCTCCCCTGCCGACAGCAGCAACGTGTAACCGGTAAAAACCGGCGACTCATCCGTACCAACGTTGCTGTAGAACAGCAGTTGACCCTCGGTGTCTCCCGTCAGCAGGTCCTTCTTGCCGTCACCGTCGAAATCCCCAACCGCCGGGCTGGACCGTGCCATCGGCACAATCAGGTGTCCCCCGTCCTCCATCGCATATTGTTCGCTGATAAACTCCGGCTCAGTGTCGCTCGACTGGTTGATGAACAACCTTATCTGTCCGTCAATCGACCCCACCACAAGGTCCTGCAGACCGTCATTGTCCCAGTCCGCAACCACCGGCGTGGCACGGTCCCCAACGTCGATATCCACCTTCGCCCCGCCCGGGCCCACCTGCAGCAGGGTACCGGCGTCAAAAGTCGGCTCCTGCTCGCTGCCGACGTTCCTGTAAAGGATTACCGTGCCCTCAGGCGTGCCGACTATGAGGTCCTTTTTGCCGTCGCCGTCCCAGTACACCACCCGCGGAAACAGCCCCAGGCACCCACAATCGCACCCGTATGAATGCGACAGGTCCT
This sequence comes from uncultured Pirellulales bacterium, assembly GCA_964429265.1. GTDB lineage: Bacteria > Planctomycetota > Phycisphaerae > Sedimentisphaerales > Anaerobacaceae > CAYSBK01. The sequence continues at coordinate 19,548 of CAYSBK010000015.1, forward strand.
GGCCCTGCGACTGCGCGTAGAAAAAATCCGAAAACTGCGGATTCGAAGACGTCCCCACGTTCAGATACACGCGCACCCGACCGACGTACCCTCCACCGCCGCCTTCGCCGACGATCAGGTCCTTCCTGCCGTCATTGTTCCAGTCCACGTATGATGGCACCGAGTATCCGTCAACTGTCACGGCCACACCGCCGGCCTGCACAAGCTGTTCCGGCCCCAAGTCAAACAACGATGCCCGTACCTGTCCCCCGGCGGCAAACCACACACTGACCGTCACCACGAAAGCAACTCTTCTCATCACCTACCTCGAGTATGTTGCCGTACCCCCCAAAAACACGTTGAGAGATCCTGCACGAAAACTCTCGCAGGAAACATCCGTCCCTTTTGCCATCCCTGGAATACGCTGATTTTACCAGAGTCCGGCCTGAACTCAAAAGGATTATTGCGAGGCGTTCCCGACCGAGCCGGCCTCACCGTCGCTGTGCAACTTCCGGCCCGCGATCCGCTTCTTACTCGGACCTTGCCGCGCGAGGTGGCGGACCACCTGCGGATTTTTCAAACTCCTCGAAAGTGCCCGACCCTCCGGGGCCGCTGCCTAAACCGCGACAGCACGGCCGGGCGCGAAAAAGTACAACCACTTGCCCGCTATCGGCCTTTCCAGTATCGCCGATGCCGCCTCCGCATACAACTCCACCTGGCCCCTGTACAACTCCGCACGTCCCGCTGCACTTTGCTGGTCAACCTGGTCGGTCTTGAAATCAATCACCACCAGCCCTTCCGGCCCAGCCACCACCACATCAACCACCCCCTGGACCACGATCTTCTGCTGCGACCTCCGTGAAACCTCGCGTCTCTCTATCTCGCACCATCGCTCCACGGGCAAAGCGTACGTAAAAGGCCACTCTCGAAGCACAACCGCCCCCTCCTCCAGCATCTTCCGTCCGGGCTCACTGCCGAAAAACTTTACTATCGCCTCGCTGCAAATCTCCTGCGCAACGTCACCGCTTAGAGCGCCCCTCTCCACCAAGCGTGCCTTTGCCAGCTCAACCGTCGCCTCCGTCACCGGCCCAGCAATGTCAAGCTCGGCCATAACCAGGTGGAACGCCGACCCAAGCTGCCGCTGTCGCCCGGACGCACCCACCTGCACCCGGCCCGCGGGAACCACAGGCCGCATCACCGGCCGATGCCCAAGGTCGAACCTGGCGTATTCATCGCCGCTGTGCGTCAGCTCACTGACCGACTGCTTGGCGGGAATAACCGTCTCCGCCGATCCCGGATACTCCCACCTAAGCGACGCCTTGAGCTTCTCCACAATTTGCCCGCCGTCCACAGGCCCCGAAGATTTCCGCACCGGCCTGCTACCGGTTGTTGCCCTGTCCTTCCTGGCAGCCTCCACCTTCCTCGAAAGCTCACCCATTTCGTCTTCACCGTAAACCCTCAACTCGAACAACTCCCCATCCTCACACCCTTGCTCCAGCCCCGTCTCGAACGCTTCGTGAAGCCTGCGCTGTCTGCACAACGCGTACACCAGCCACTCCAGCGGGTTGCGGCAGCGGCGCAACTGCCAGTACGCCACCGTCTCACCGCCTGCCAGAAATCCTTCGCAGAGCATCTGCCGGACGCGCTTGTACTCTTGGTGGGCTGTCAGTATCAGCCTGTCTCGGGCACGAGTCGTCGCGACGTACAGTATCCGCAGCTCCTCGGCCAGAATTGATTTTTCCTTTTCCTCGGCGATAACCTGGTGAGCAAGCGAAGACAATTTCGTACCGGTGGAACTGTCCACGACCTGAAGCCCGAGCGTTCGCTGCCCGCTGGTAAGACAGGGCCCGGAAATATCCGTCCTGTTGAACCGGCTGTTCAGGTCCGCCAAAAACACAACCGGAAACTCCAGGCCCTTACTCTTGTGGATAGTCTCAACCCGAACACTGTTCTCCGCTGACGGGCTCGGCTGCGCAGGCGCCCAGTCCCATTGCTTCTCCTGCAGCTTCTCGATAAACTCCACGAACCGCCCCAGCGACGCGATCCCGCTGCCGCTTGCGAATCCCTCGAACTGGATCGCCCGGTCGTGCAGCTTCAACAGGTTCGCCTTCCTCGCCCGGCCGTTCGGCAAACCACACACAAACGAAAGGTAGCGCCGCTGCCTGTATATCCGCCATATCAACTCCGCAAGCTCCCCTCTCCTGGCCATAGTCCGCCAGGATTCAATCAGCCCCAACGCTTCGCCGAGCTTCTCAGCCAGTTTCTTCTCCGCCCCCGAAGCCCGATACCTCATCACCCTCTCGTAGAAGCACAGGTCCTGCTGCTCCAGCGTGTGAAGCCTTATCTTCGCCAACTCCGTATCGCTGATGCCGAACAACGGACTGCGCAGCACCGCCGCGAACTCGATATCCCGCAGCGGATTATCAAGCACCTTCAGCAGGCACAGCATATCGCTGATTTCCGTAGCCTCAAAATACCCGGCGATCGCATCGCAGGTAACCGGTATCCCCGCGAGTCTCAGCACCTCCACGAAATCCGCCTTCCTCGCGACCGACCGCATCAGTACCACTATGTCACCGTAGCGAACCTGTCGGAACCTCTGTTCCTGCTTGTCCCAGACCTGCGACGCCGCGCCCTTACCCTCCACCAGTTCCTTTATCCGCTGAGCTATCAGCGCCGCCTGCAACTGCCGCCCGCTCAATACGCCCGAATCCCCTTGCGCCTCTTCATCGTCTCCGCCGCAAGCCGACCGTCCACCCTTACCTTCAGTCGCCAGCAAGTGCAACTCCACGCAGCAATCACCCTTCGTATCGCCCGCGGCATCGTCCTGATCCAAATCGGCCGGCCTCAACCACGCCGACTCGTCATAAGCAATCCCGCACGAAGACTCCGTCATCAGCCTCGCAAAAACCGCGTTCACAAAATCCAGTATCCCGCGGCGCGACCGAAAATTGGTCTTCAGGTCCACGCGCAGACCCGCATCATCCCGCCGCGGCTCCGCCTCCGCCTGTTTCAGTTGTTTCACGAAGATGTGCGGCTCGGCCCCACGCCAGGCATAAATGCTCTGCTTGACGTCACCAACCCGAAACACCCGCCCGCTGCAGCCCACCATCTCCAGTATCGCCTGTTGGACGGGATTTACGTCCTGGTACTCGTCCACAAACAGGTACCGGTATCGCTTCCGCACCGCCAGCGCCGCCGTCGAGGGCTCCAACTGCTGCCCCTGCCCATCCTGCTTTGCCAGCAAGCCCAGCGCATAACGCTCGAGGTCCGCAAAATCAAGGCAGTTGAACCGCCGCTTCGCCTGCCCATAAAGCTGCTCGAACTTCTTGACCAGCTCTATCATCACCCTCGTCTGCCGGCTGCTGAAAACGCCGACACGCTCCACGTAATCAGGATTAACAACCGCCAGCTCACGCAAACTTTCGAACTGCGCCTTTGCATCCTTTGCAGCTTTTTGCACGACCTGCGCGAGCAGCTCCGGCAGTCCCCTCGGCTTCTGAACTCTCGGAGGCAACTCCAAGTTCAATATCCCTTCGGCGCAGGCTTGCCAGTCGCCCGCCTTTAACTGCCCGAGGCACTTCTCCACGGGCTCGGCAAGCTGCTGCTGCCACGTGTCGCACCAATCCTGCCCAGCCTTCTCCCTGCCGCAAAGCTCCTGCGCAAATCGAATCCGCCGCAGAATATGCCTCAGTCGCTCCGCCACAATCTCTTTCTGAATCCGCCCAAGCTCCGTCCTCTCCGGCTCCGCAACACCCGCCAGCGTCAACGCACGCTCGTACCACCCCGCACGCCCGACAACCGTCTCCAGAAAATCGCTCACCGAAATTATGTTCGCCAGAAAACCCTCACCCCCGCGAACATTTCGACCGCGGAAAAGCTCCACCAGCGCCGGCTGCAAGTGGCTCTGTTCCCACGCCCAATCGACCGTCTTTTCCAGTATCTCCGCCTTCAAAAGCCCCGCCTCGTCCTCGTCTATCACCCGAAACCCCGGCTCCACGTCAACCCTGTAGAAGTATTCCTCCACAAGACGCCGGCAGAACGAGTGTATCGTGCTCACCTGTGCCCCCTGCAGCAGCATAAGCTGCCGCCGGATATGCACGTCGCCCATCCGCTGGTATGCTGCAGCAAGCTGCTGGCCGATCCGCCGCCGCATCTGCTCCGCGGCCGCATCCGTGAACGTCAAAACCACGATATCCTGGATGTCTCGGCACAGTTCCTTCTCCGCCACGATCTCCACGCACCTGCCCGAAAGCACCGACGTCTTGCCCGTGCCGGCCGATGCGCTGACAATCACGTCCCGCCCGCGGGCCTTCACCGCACGCAACTGCTCCGCCGTCCATTTAACCTGCTGTTCAGTCATCGCCGCCGCCTGCTTCGCCCAGCAAATCCTTCTTCGTAACCCGCCGCAAAAACCGCCAGTCGTTCACTCGCCAGTCGAACCGACACACCGCCCTGTAATCGCACCAGCCGCACGCCGTATCGTTACCCAGCCGGTAAGGACTGACATCAATCTTCCCCTCCGTAATCTCCCCTACCAACTCGATTATCTTCCGCTCGGCAAACCGAAGAACAAACTCGAAGTCCTCCGCCGACAACGCATCAGTTTTCTCATAGTGCCCGTACTGCTGACCGTTGGCGGTAACGAAAAATCCATACCACCGGCTCCAGCCCGACATCGTTTCCTTGTCGAGACACCGAAAGTACTGCCCGTTGAACAACCCCCTGGCCTTGTACTGTTTCTGCTTCTTCTCCGCTGCCACGTCGCTAAGGTCGGCCTTTTCCGCCCACCTTTCCACCGGCATATAGAAAGCTCCCACGGGCATCAGCCCTGGATACTTTTTCGACAACGCCCCGCGCACCGCCAGAAGATAAATCGGAAGCTGCATATCCAGTCCATAATAGAACTTCTCCCACCGAAACCTCCTTTCCGTCCGCTTGTAATCGAAAACCACTGCCGCCTTTCGACCGTCCACCTCGGCCACGTCAAGCCGGTCGATCTTCCCCACCAGTGACGCCACCCTGCCGTCGCCCAGCCTGACCTCGTACCCCCCGACGCCGTCGTTAAGCCCGCCGACCTGGCCGAACCAGACCTCCGAAACCACCGGCTCAAGGCTGCCCGCCTGCTGCATTTGCCTGATAGCCAGCACGCAGTCGCGCAAATGTTCACCCGCCGATTCCACGATAAAAGCGTTGTGCCGCGACCGGCGAACAAAGTTCGATATGAAAGCATCGCTGCCGGCTAATTCCTCGATGCACTCGTCCAGCAACCTCAAAAGCTCCTGCTCGCCGCTGGTCGCAAAAGTCTTTCCGGCAGCCCTTAGTTTCTTCAAAAGCCGGTCCAGAACCTTGTGATAGAAATCACCAACGTCCAGCGGCTCCAGCCTGAACTGCCGTCGCCGCTTCAGCTCCAGCACCCACCCCGCAAAATGCTTGTACGGACACTCCGAAAAATCCCTCAGCCTCGTCGCAGACACCCTTATCCGCGAAGGAAAAACCCGCTTCGCAACTTCCCCGTCCAGTCGGGCATCGTTATCATACCCCACCGCGGCCCGCACCCACTCGCCAAGCTCCCGCAATTCCGCGTCCGCGCAAATCTCATCCAGTATCAACCGATACTCCGCTTGCCGCTGCTCGTCCTCATCACCCCCGCCGCCGCACGCCGTGCACAACTGCTCTAAAAGCTCCCCCTCGCAATACACCTGCTCGGCGCCGACCGGCTCGGCCGAAGCCGACTGCTCAACTACATCCTCAAACACCTCCTGCAGGCTCCCCACGAACTGCGACGGCACCTCCGCATTGCCTCGCTCATCCGCCAGCGGATACGTCACGCACAGGTACTGCGAAGCCCGCGTAAAGGCGATGTACGCCAGGTACTGCCTCTCCACGAGCTTTTCCGTCGTCCCGGCACCCACCGCAAACCCCACCGACTCGACGCTCCGGCGGTCGTCGTCGCTCAACAGCCCCGCAGAACCCACAGGCAACGGAAACCACCTCTGCGTCGCACCCACGATAAACGCCGCCTTGATATCCGGATGTCTGCTTCGCTCAATCGAACCAACAAGAACCTCGTCGCAACTGGCCGGAATAAGCCCAAGCTCCATCTGCGAAAACGCCGACCCAAGAATCGCCAGGTACTCCTGCCCCGCAAGCTCACGCCCCGCAAATATCTCCACCATCTCCTCGAAAACACCCACGAACTTCTCATAGAATTGCCGGTGCTGCTCTGCCGTCGCGTAGTCGCCCGCCCGGCTTGCATCTTCGACCCATTGCTCCAGTTGTCGTTCCACCCCCAGCCGCTCGAGAAAACTGAACACCGCCTCCGCGAACTCCGCGGGCCCCATACTCCGCACGCTCTCGTCCTCGTCCGTCAATGCCCGCCGCAATCGCAACAAAGGCTCCGCCGCCGACCGCCGAATCCCGTCTATCCGCTCCTCGTCAAACCCATCATCGGCCCGCGCAAACCGCCACGGCGCTTCGCTGACCCAGTCATCTCCGTTGATACCACACGCCAGACAGTAATTCTCCAACAGGTCCACATCCTCGCGCCCCAGCCCCGCAAGCTCCGTCTTCAGGCACGAAAAAACATCCCCCGTCTCGAACCCGCCTGTCGCAACACGAACAGCCGAGCAAACAAGCTCAACCACCGGGTGCCGGCGAAGCGGCCTGCGCTTGTCTATGAAAAACGGTATCCCGTAATCCCCGAACACCGCCCGCACGTAGTGCTCATATGCATCTATGTCCGGCGTAACAACCGCCACGTCGCGATACCGCCAACCCTTTTTCCTCACCAGTTGCTGTATTTGCCTGGCTACAAATACCACTTCACCTCGCTGGTTTCCCGCCGTAACCACCCGAACCGCACCTCCCGCCCGGGCCTTCGCCGCACCACCTTCGAAAATGTTCCTCTCAAGATGCCCCAGCGCAGGACAGCCCTTGAACCTCACCGCCTCCTCCAGTATCACCGGCTCGCGAACCTCCAGCCCGCACGACCTCACCGCCGCAAGTAGCTCCGCATACGTCTTCTCCGTCGGGTAGAACAATTGCGTCTGCCCGAACCGCTCGGGCTCCGGCCTGTCCAAGTCCAGCTTCGACGGGTCCAGGCAAAGCGCAATCCTCGCCTGCTCCACCCTCTTGAGCATCTCCATCAAAATCGCCGTCTCCGCCTGTGTAAAACCGGCAAAACCATCCACCCACAACCGCGCCCCCCGGATAAACCCCGCCTGCGACACCGCCTCCAGGCACTGGTTAAGCTGCACGTCCGGGTCCACGAACTGCCCCTCGATCGCCTTCAAATACTCCCGAAAAATCACCCCGATATCCGCCAGCTTCGCAATCACCCCCTCGTCGGCCCCCTCCGCCCGAAGCCGCTCAACCAACGCTTCCACCTCCTCCGCGCTGCGGCCGCACTGCTGCAACTCGCTTATCGTAGAAGCTATCTGCCCCGCCAGGCCCGGCATCTCCGCGCACCGCCCGAACACCCTCAGACTGTCCGCCTTCTCACCCAGCAGCTTGTGCACCAGCATCTCACGCCCCACACGCGACAGCTCAGGCAAGGCGCTGCGCCTGCCCAGCAGCCAGAACTGCAGTCGCGCAAACGACAGTATGTTCAGGCTCGGCCGCCACTTCCCCATACCCGCATCATAAAAAGGCTCCCCGCTGCCGTAGCCCGCCACCGACCCCGATTCCACCACCAGCCTTTCCGCCTGGTACGTCGCCTGCTCCGGCACCAGCAGTATCAGCGACTGCCTTCCTCCACGCCGCAACGCCTCCACCACCGCCTCGATGCAGTACCGTGTCTTGCCCGTCCCGCTTCTGCCCAGTATAAATTGAACTGCCATACCACAACCCACACGCCAACCTGTCGCCCGCCCCACACCGTCCCGCCAGGAAAGATGCCTTCCTTACCCGACACCTCATAACAAAAACCCTCACGCCTTTCAAGGCCCCCACGCCGATGGTTGGAACTGTCCCATATTCTGTGGTTGACCATTTTGGCCACAAGATCTTGCGTTTGTACGGTCCGGGAACCACAACATGTTGGGTGTTGAAAAAAGTCCCACAATCTTTGGGACACTTACAAACGGCCCAGCCGCTTGATATTTTAGCGGGTGCAATTTTTTGTGGAAGAAGCAGATTTTCTTGTTGACTCGTAGCACGATTTTAGTAATCGTATGCGCAAAGCTCCGGCAGACATGGTTTGGAGGCTAAGATTATGAAGGTGAAGGTTTGGCTCGAAACGTTAGCGGCAAGCTGGATGGTTCTTCTCTTGTTGGTAGATTGCGGCTTTGCGGACACGCATCGGGAAGTGCAGGCGGTTGACGAAGATGGTTATGGCACGCACCCCGACTTGCAGACATGGAACAAGGTGACTATTGAAGGAATAGTTCTGAATCGGCCGGACTACATGCTGGATGCCACCCCGGATGAAAACGTGCCTTTCGGGCCTGGGGCAATGTGGCAGATTTACATACAGGGCGAGGGCGATGACCACGCTGGTACTGCCGTGTGGAT
>CAYSBK010000016.1:0-28022 GCA_964429265.1 uncultured Pirellulales bacterium
AAAGGTACCGGCAGGGCACGCGTCGGAAATGTCAGGACCGGCAAGCGTGTCGGCGGCGGGGTGACCTTTGCCAAGGTGCCGCGCGATTTCCGCCAGCGGATGCCCAAAAAGCAGCGTCGTCTGGCCAGGGACTCGGCGGTGCTGGCGAAACTGCTCAGCGACAACGTTACGGTGGTGGACAGGCTCGAGTTTGCCCAGCCGCGCACGAAGGAGTTTGCCAGAGTACTGGGGAACCTGAAGATAAATCGCAGTTGCCTGGTGGCGGTTGGCCAGCCGGACGTCAACATCTATAAATCCGCCAGGAACATACCGGGGGTAACCGTCCGGCCGGTGGCCGAACTGAATGCGGGAGAAATCTGCAGCCATTACAAGATGTTGCTGACGAAAGAGGCTTTGCTGTGGCTTATGAACAAAGGTGATGCAGGCGAGAATTAGGGCAGATGCTGAACGAAGCACAGGTTATAGTTAGGCCTTTGATTACCGAGCAGGGAATGCACCTGGCCAGTACGAAGGGGGCGTATTGCTTCGAAGTTAATAAGCTGGCCAACAAGGTGCAGATAAGGCAAGCCGTGGAAAAGATGTACGGCGTGAAGGTTCGCAAGGTGCACACGTCCAACCGCAAGGGCAAGTATCGCCGCCGCGGCAGGACTTTTGGCCGCACCTCGAGCTGGAAAAAGGCAGTGGTTTATCTGAAGCCTGAGTACCATATAGATTTGTTCTGACGATTTTTCATTAGCACGAGGCACGAATTATGGGTGTTCGCGTTTACAAGCCGACCAGTGCCGGACGACGTCACGGGTCAGTGAACGATTACGCTGAGCTGACTCGCAGCAGGCCTGAGAAGTCACTGTGCAAACGGATAGGCAAGTCCAGCGGGCGCAACCATCACGGTGTGATTACGGCCAGACACAGGGGCGGCGGTGCGCGAAGGATTTACCGGCTCATCGATTTCAAGCGAAACAAGGACGACATACCGGCGAAGGTAGCGTCGATCGAGTACGACCCGAATCGCAATTGTTTTATCTCATTATTACACTACGCCGACGGCGAGAAGAGATACATCCTGGCGCCGCTCGGCATCAAGGTCGGCGACACGGTTCAGAGTGGTCGGGCCTGCGAGCCGAAACCCGGCAATTCGATGCCGATGGAGTCGATACCCGCCGGTCTGGAGATTCACAACATAGAGATGACCGCCGGCCAGGGAGGCAAGCTCGTTCGTGGTGCGGGCACGGCGGCGAAGATCGTCGCCAAGGAGGGCAACTGGGTTACCGTGATGCTGCCCAGCGGGGAAATGCGCACACTGCGGAAGGAATGCAGGGCGACCGTCGGCAGGCTCAGCAACCCGGACCACCAGAACATCAAGATCGGCAAGGCCGGGCGAAAACGCCATATGGGCCGCAGGCCGCACGTCAGGGGCAAGGCCATGAACCCCGTGGCGCACCCGATGGGCGGCGGCGAAGGAAGGGCCAACGGTGGAAGACACCCTTGTTCACCTACCGGAGTGCTCGCAAAAGGTGGTAAGACCAGAAACCCGCGCAAGGTCAGCAACAAGCGGATTATCCGCAGAAGAAAGACCAAGAAGCGAGGGAAGGGGTCGGCATAGTGGTGCGATGGATCATTTTGGAAATCAATCTGTGATTGCGTTTGAGGAATCTTGATGGGAAGGTCTCTTAAGAAAGGCCCGTATGTTGATCAGAAGCTGTTCGCGAAGGTGAACAAGCAGATGCAGTCTGGTTCTCACGAGCCGATAAAGACCTGGTCGAGAAGGTGTACGATACCGCCGGAGTTCGTGGGCTTTACGTTTCTGGTGCACAACGGCAAGATTTTTCACAAGGTTTTTGTGACCGACGACATGGTAGGTCATAAGCTGGGTGAGTTTTCACCGACGCGAACGTTCAAGGGGCATTCGAGCAAGAAAATAAAGTAACAGGGTGGCATTTGACTGTTTGACAGGTGCATGTTTGAAAACGTGGACGGACGCGGGAACTACTGATGCTAAGTTCGACCAAACTAAGACAACTTTGCCGGCAACGACAGATAAGCGTGCGGGAACTGGCCGAGCAACTCGCCCGCGGCGGGTTGAGTGTTGAGCAGGCGGCTACTGCGATAAGGAATTGGCAGAGAGGTCTTATGAAACCGCTGCCCCGCAGGGTTGATATTGAACGATTAGCAGCGGCACTGGGTGTCGAGAAGAACGACCTGGTCGGCTGGCGCAGCGCTTACCGCTTTGCGCCTATGTCGGCCAGAAAAGCGAGGCTGGTCACGAGGTTGATTGCAGGACGTGGCGTGCAGGACGCGATGGATATACTGAAGTTTACGAACAAGCGTGCGGCCACGATGGTCAACAAGGTTCTCAAGGCTGCAGTCGCCGACGCGGATGAGCAGCAGGCCGACGTGGACAATTTGTACGTCAGCGAGGCAAGGGTGGACGACGCCGGAGTGCGTATCGGAACCAAGAGATGGATTCCCAAGGACCGGGGCCGGGCTCATCCAATCCGCAAGAAGGCCTGTCATATATACGTGACGGTGGCAGAAGCGTGAGGTTTTGCTGTGAGAAATAACGCTGAGATAGAGAGATAATGGGTCAGAAAACATCACCAATAGGTTTCAGGACGGGCATAAGGCTTGGATGGCAGAGCACCTGGTTTGCGCCCAAGGCGGATTACGGTGATTTTCTGGTTGAGGACCAGAAGATCAGGCAGCACATCGACAGGAAGTACAACCGCCAGATGCCCCGCGGTGCGGTGGCGAAGGTTGAGATCGTGCGGACGCGCACAGAAGTGAAGGTTACGCTTCACAGCGGCCGCCCTGGTATAGTCATTGGCCCGCGCGGAGGCGAAGTTGACAAGCTTCGGGACGAGCTTGAGCAGATGACCGGCCGGCAGGTTACGGTCAACGTGGTCGAGATCAAGGACCCTGAGCTTAGCGCCTCCCTGGTGGCTGAGTCGATCGCGGAGCAGTTGGTCAAGCGGGCGTCGTTTCGACGGACTATGAAGCAACACTGTGAGTCGGCGATGAACGCGGGAGCCAAGGGGGTCAAGATTATGTGCTCGGGACGTTTGGGCGGCGCGGAGATGGCCCGCAAGGAGACCCAGAAGATGGGCAGCATCCCGCTGCAGACGCTTGATGCCAACGTGGATTATGCGGTGGCGACCGCGCGAACGACGTACGGCACCATCGGCATAAAGGTATGGATTTACAAGGGTAATTTTGGAGAGGAAATCGAATCAAGGCAGAGCCGGAGGCGTCGTTTCCGGCCTGCGGCAGGTGGCAGAAAGCGGCCGGCTGCCCCGTCCGGGCAACCCGCCGCCGAGGGTGACAAGATCGAGGTCGGCAGCGATCAGGGCTGAGACGCGCCGGATCGCTTGCGTGAAATGCGATGAGGACCTGAAAAATGGCGATGATGCCGAAAAGAGTCAAGTACCGCAAGAGCCAGCGAGGCAGGATGAAGGGCAACGCCTGCCGCAGTAATTTCGTTGCGTTCGGGGAGTACGGGCTGCAGTCTTTGGAAAGCAGTTGGATAACCGCCCGCAGCATTGAAGCGGGCCGGGTTTCGGCGACTCACTTTCTGCATCGGGAAGGCAAGGTTTACATGAGGATATTTCCACACAAGCCGGTCAGCAGCAAGCCCCTGGAGACGCGAATGGGCAAGGGCAAGGGTGAGCCCGAGTTCTGGGTGGCGAGAGTCAGGCCGGGCACCGTTATGTTTGAGATCGGCGGCGTCAGCGAGGAGGTGGCAAAGGAGGCGCTGGCAAGGGTGGCGCACAAGATGCCGGTCAGGTGTCGGTTTGTCAAGCGAAGGCATTCATTGTAGTGGTTTGGCCCGTGTGGAAGGTCTGTGATTGCCGGTGAGAAGGTTGTAAGCAGGAAAAAGGGGTTATGCAGGTTCAGCAATATCGACAGATGAGTCAGGACGAGCTTGAGTCCCGCCTTGAGCAGTTGCAGCGGCAACTGTTTGATATGCGTGCGCAGGCGGTCACGGAAAACCTGCACAACTCTAAGGCAGCCCGCAATATCAGGCGTGACATTGCGAGGATAAAGACGGTGATGCGGGAGAAGGACCTCGGTTTGGAACGTTAGTATGGACAAAAATAAAACAAAAACCCTGGTCGCGGTGGTTGTCAGCCGCAGCGGCGACAAGAGCATCAAGGTGGCGATTGAACGCAAGATCAGGCACCCCAAGTACGGCAAGTACGTCAGGCGCCGTACGAAGCTTGGCGTCCATGACGAGCGCAACCAGGCCCGGGTTGGCGACAAGGTTGAGATCACCATGTGCCGGCCCTACAGCAAAACCAAGAGCTGGCGCCTGGTGCGCGTGGTGGAACAGGCCCTGCAGGTATAGGGCGTTTGTACCGGAGCCGTCGGGTTGTAATTGGAACGAGAGAGACGAAGGTGATACAGCAGGAAACAATGCTGGATATAGCCGACAACTCAGGTGTGAAGTCGGCGCTTTGCATCAAGGTACTGGGCCGCAGCGGTACGCGCAAAGGGCGGACTCGACCGACGGCCACGATAGGGGACGTGGTTTGCGTGGCGATCAAAAAGGCTCTGCCGAGTTGTCAGTTGGACGACAAGAAGGTGCACAAGTGTGTTATTATCCGTACCAAGAGCCCGGTCAAACGCAGCGATGGCAGTTACGTGCGGTTTGACAGTAATGCGGCGGTAATGATCGACAACGATGGAAACCCGATTGGTACCCGCATATTTGGTGCGGTGGCACGTGAGCTTCGTGAAAAGAACTATATGAAGATTATTTCTCTTGCAAGCGAGGTGGTATAGCGCCGCCCCTGGTGGACAAAGCTATGGCTCGACACGTGAAAAAAGGCGACATGGTGGAAATCATTGCGGGCGACCACAAGGGCGCCGTGGGCAGGGTTCTCCGCGTGCTGCCTGACAAGAACAAGGTGGTCGTTCAGGGCCACAACCTCGCAAAGAAACATGTCAGGCGGTCACGCAAGAATCCGCAGGGCGGACGCATCAACGTGGAGCAGCCCATAGATATCAGCAACGTCTTGCCGGTCGACCCGAAAACCTCGAGGGGCACGCGGGTTAGGTATCGATGTGAACAGGACGGCAGCAAGAAAAGGGTCACCACGGGGGGCGCGGACATCGGTACGGTCAGAAGGAGCCGACAGTAGGAGTGTGTTGAGGATGCCGGTGATACTATGGCGCGTTTGAAAGACATATATAAATCGCAAGTAGTTCCGGAATTAATCAAGGAGTTCGGCTACAAGAATCCTATGGCGGTGCCGAGGATGGACAAGATCGTGGTGTCGATGGGCGTTGGCCGGGCCACTCAGGACAAGAAGTTCCTCGAGCTTGCCAAGAAAGACCTGATGATGATTACGGGGCAGGCTCCCGCCGTGTGCAAGGCCAAGAAGAGTGTCTCGAATTTCAAGGTGCGAAAGGGTTATGAAACGGGCCTGAAAGTGACGCTGCGACGCGAGCGAATGTACGAGTTTATGGACAGGTTGATCAACCTGACAATTCCGCGGGTAAGGGACTTTCGCGGGCTCAATCCGAACAGCTTTGACGGAAGGGGCAATTACTCGATGGGGCTGAGCGAACAGGGTGTTTTCCCGGAAGTGAATCCCGCCCAGATAGAGGCCCAGCAGGGTATGAATATAACGTTTGTAACCACGGCGAAGACGGACGAGGAAGCCAGGAAAATGCTGAGCTTGTTCGGAATGCCGTTCAGGAAGTAGCTTCCGGTCAAGTACCGGCGAAACGGGAGCGTGCCGATGTCGACCAAGGCGCTTGAAAACAAGGCCAAGAGAAAGCAGAAGTTTAGAGTCAGGCAGTATACCCGCTGCGAGCTTTGCGGCAGGTCAAAGGCCGTCTACCGCAAGTTCAAAATATGCCGCATCTGCTTCAGGACCCTGGCGAACGAAGGAAAAATACCAGGGGTCAAAAAGGCGTCGTGGTAGGTTGGTTGTGGACTGAGAAACAGGATGATGTGTGGTTATTCGATTTTGCGTGGAATAGCAGTATGACTTTGAGTGATCCCATAGCCGATATGCTCACGAGGATTCGCAATGGGCTGCGCGCCAGGAAACCTCAGGTTACCGTCAAGGCATCGAAAGTTTGCCAGGGCATAGCGGCGGTTCTCAAGGAAGAGGGCTACATCGAGGACTTCGACCGTATCGACGACGGCAAACAGGGGATTCTGAGGCTTGTTTTGAAGTACGACTCGCAGGGCCAGGGTGTTATCAGGCAGATAGAGCGGACCAGCAGGCCGGGCCGGCGGATTTACTGTGGCGTCGAGGAGCTGCCCCGCGTTATGGGAGGCTACGGCATTGCCATTGTTTCGACCAGCCGGGGCGTTATCAGTGACAGGCACTGCCGCAAACTCAAGGTCGGCGGCGAGATACTTTGTACGGTGAGTTGATGAGTCGGATAGGTAAAAAGCCCATTGCCCTGCCGGACGGGGTAAAAGTCGAGCAGGATGGCCGGAGAATCAAGGTGTCCGGCCCGCTGGGTGCGCTGGAGATGACCTGCGCCGAGGAGATAAAGGTAACGGTTGCGGATGGACAGGTTGCCCTTACCAACACCCGCCCGGAACTTCGTAGGTGCAGGCAGATGCACGGCACAATGCGCGCGCTGCTTGCAAATATGGTCCAGGGGGTGACCAAGGGTTTTGAGAAGAAGATGGAGATCTACGGCACGGGCTACAGCGTGGAGCAGAAGGGCCAGAAGCTCGTGTTTCGGGTCGGTTTTGCAAATGCTGTTGAGATGCCGATACCCGGCGGCGTAAACGTCAGCATCGAGACCCCCGCTACCAGGGGCAACGAGGTGCCGGCGAAGTTTACGTTGTCCTCGACGGACAAGCATTTGCTGGGGCAGTTTGCGGCGAACATCAGAAGAATAAGGCCGCCCGAGCCGTACCAGGGCAAAGGTATTCGCTACGCCGACGAGCAGGTGAGGCGCAAGGTCGGGAAGGCTTTTGCGTCCGGCCCGGCGTAGGCGTGCGGCACATAGTTGCAGGTAAGGTGAGAAGCTGTAGTATTCGGGACGTGTTTCGTGAAGCTTGAACGTAAAAAGAAAGCCGCCTTGAGGCGGAAGTACCACGTGCGGAAGAAGGTTTTCGGCACGCCGGAGAGACCGCGGCTGACGGTGTTTCGTTCAAACCGCCATATTTATGCCCAGATTATAGACGATACAGCAGCCGCGACGCTGGCGGCCGCCAGCACAAGGTCAAAGACGTTGCGTGCCCAGGTACAAAACGGTGGGAACAAGAAGGCGGCGGAGCTTGTAGGCCAGACTCTGGCCAAGCAGGCCCTTCAGGTCGGCATAAAATGCGTCTGTTTCGACAGGAACCGTTACAAGTACCACGGCAGGGTCAAGGCGCTGGCTGATGCGGCTCGCAAAGCCGGGTTGGTCTTTTAAAACGTAACAGATGTATATGGAGAAGTGAATTGGTCTTTGAACCGGCTACAGACATAGGTCAACAGGAACAATCTCTGGAGGAAACGGTTGTCAAGGTGTACCGCTGCGCCAAGGTGGTAAAGGGCGGCCGGCGGTTCAGCTTTGCCGCGCTGGTGGTACTTGGTGACCGCAACGGAACGGTCGGAATCGGCTACGGCAAGGCTAACGAGGTACCCTTGGCGGTTGAGAAAGGAATCAAGGATGCCCGCAAGAACCTGCGGAAGATAGTGCTGGTCGGCAGGACCATTCCGCATCAAATCGACGGCAAGTACCGCGCGACGAAAGTAACGCTGGTGCCTGCCAGTCCCGGTACCGGCGTGATCGCAGGTTCCAGCGCACGGGCGGTGCTGGAACTGGCCGGTGTACAGGACGTATTGACAAAGGTGTACGGCAGCAGAAACGCCAAGAACGTGGTCAAGGCGACTCTCGACGGGTTATTGAAGCTGCGCGACAAGGAAATTACCGAGACCCTTCGCGGCGTAGAGCTTGAGACGGTCAAGAAGTGGTGAGGTTTCAGATGCTCGACTACGAGATAACTTCTGTTGCAGGCAAACACAAGAAGCGCAAACGCCTCGGCCGGGGCACCGGCAGCGGCCGGGGCAAAACCTGTGGTCGAGGCCACAAGGGCAGCGGCAGCCGCTCCGGTGCAACGTCAAGGTCGGTTTATGAGGGCGGACAGATACCGTTGTTCCGCAGGCTGCCGAAACGAGGATTCAGCAACTATGCGTTTGCCAGGCGATACGAGATCGTCAACGTGTTGCAACTGGAGAGATTCGAGGACGGCAGCACCGTCGGCATCGAGCAGTTGTCACAGGCCGGGCTGGTCGATAGTCCAAACAGCAGGGTCAAAATCCTGGGCAAGGGGGAGCTGACGAAGAAGCTGGAGGTCTTTGCACACAAGTTCAGCAAAACCGCGGAACAGAAAATTGTCGGCTGCGACGGCGCGGCCAGGGTCATAAAGTGACGGGTTGGCGATCATTGTGGAAAACAGGATATGCTTGGTGCGGTAATTAACATATTCAAGATTAGCGACCTGCGGAACAAGATTCTGTTCACCGTGGCTCTGTTGATCGTGTACAGGATCGGGTTTCACATACCAACTCCGGGCTTCGACTACAAGAAGATGAAGGATGTACTGGCCACCGGCCGGGCGGACACGCCCGTAGGCAGGGCCGCCGAGTATATGCAGATGTTCACCGGCGGCACGTTCAGTCGCAGCAGCCTGTTCGGCCTGGGCATCATGCCGTACATCACGGCGTCGATTATCCTGATGTTGCTGGGCGAGGTCCTCCCTTCGTTGAGGAAGTTGCGACAGGAAGGCCAGGTCGGCTATAAGAAGATCCAGGAATATACACGCTACCTTACCGTCCCAATATGCGTGCTACAGTCGCTGATGTTTATAAGGATGTTCAACCTCGAAGGATTTATCTATCCGGGGATGTATTACCGGGCGATGGTATTCAGCGTTGTGGGAATGACGGCCGGGACAATCTTTCTTATGTGGCTTGGCGAGCAGATCGACGAGTACGGCATAGGCAACGGCATCAGCCTTATTATCATGGCGGGCATCATCGCCAGGATGCCATGGGCGGTGCAAACGCTTGCAGAGAACGTCAGTTTCCAGGTTGCCGCCCCCGTCGGGACCGTCGGACCGGCTAAACTGCTGTTTCTGATAGGTGCGTTTATTTTCGTAGTTGCCGGTGCGATCCTCATCACCCAGGCTCAGCGCCGCATCCCGATTCAGCAGGCCAAGCAGATGCGCGGAAGGCGAATGTACGGCGGGCAGCGACATTATCTGCCGCTGAGGGTAAACCACGGTGGCGTGATGCCCATAATATTCGCCTCCTCGTTTATGATGTTCCCACCGATAGTTTTTGAGCGTCTTGCGAGAAGATTCAGCGACGTAAGTTTCTTCCGGGCGTGCACCGAGGCTTTTAGGTACAACGCGTACACGTACAACGTCCTGTATATGTTGCTTATATTCTTGTTTGCGTATTTCTGGGTTACGGTGCAGTTCCAGCCGAGGGAGATGGCCAAGAACCTCCGGGACTCCGGTGCGTTCATACCGGGTTTGCGTCCGGGCCGCAGGACGGCCGAGTACCTGGAAAAGGTAATGATCAGGATCACTTACTACGGTGCGGCGTTTCTGGCGGTGATCGCAGTGATTCCTTCGCTTGTTGCGACCCGGCTGGTAGTTGACTGGCGAGTCGCGACGTTCCTGGGCGGTACCGGTTTGCTGATCGTCGTCAGTGTATCGCTCGACCTGGTGCAAAGAATTGAGGCACACCTGCTGATGCGCAGCTACGAGGGCTTCAGTGAGGTTGGACGGATCAGGGGGGCGTACACATGAGAATAGTTGTTCTTGGGGCACCCGGTGCAGGCAAAGGCACGCAATGTAAACGTATCGTGGACCGTTACGGTCTGGCGCACCTGTCCAGCGGGGACATTCTACGCCAGCACCGCACCAACGGAACCACGCTGGGCTCCAGGGCACAACAGTATATGGATTCCGGCGCCCTGGTCCCGGACGACCTGGTAGTAGAGATGATGGCCGAGGCCATAAAAAACGCACCCGGTACCGGGTTCGTGCTGGATGGTTTTCCGCGGACCGTGGACCAGGCGGCCAGGCTGGATGAGCTTCTGTCCCGGGATGGCCAGACCATCGACAGCGTTTTGAATCTTGTGGTTGATGATAAGCACGTGCTCGAGCGGCTCACGGGGCGTCGAAGCTGTCCGGTCTGCGGGGCGGTCTATCACGTCTCGAACCTCAAGCCGAAGGTCGACGGCAGATGCGACCGCGACGGAGCGGAACTTGTCCAGAGACCCGATGATACTGCCGAGGTGGTGTCCACGCGGCTGCAGACTTATCACCTCCAGACCGAGCCGGTGGTGGATTACTACAACCGCGCGGGTAAGGTGATTGAAATTGATGCCAACCAGCAGCCCGAACAGGTCAGTGCAGCCATATTCACGAAACTGGATGCGCTGGTTGACAAGACATGAGCATAAATCCGAGATACGATTATTTAGATGGCCATAACGCTTCGCAGCCGACGAGAAATTGAATTGATTCGCAGGGCGGGCGGCGTTGTGGCGAACGTTCTTTCAAAATTGCAGGAGCTTGCTGCCCCAGGCGTCACGACGGCCGAGCTGGACGCGGCCGCCCAGACGATGACCGCCGAAGCCGGCGCTGAGCCCCTGTTCAAGGGGGTGCGCGGTCCGGCGGCGCGACCGTTTCCCGGGTGTATCTGCGCCTCCGTCAACGAGCAGTTGGTACACGGGATTCCTTCCAGCAAGGTAGTGCTCAGCGAGGGAGATATCCTGAGCATTGATTTCGGTGCGAAGCTGGATGGCTATTGCGGCGATGCCGCCGTAACGATAGGTATAGGTCGTATCAGCCCGGGCAAGCAAAGGCTGCTTGAGGTGACGAAGCGGCTTCTCGATATAGCTATCGCCCGGTGCAGGCCGGGCGTTAAGTGGAGCGCCATCGCCGCCGAGATGCAGCAATGTGCCGAGTCCGCGGGCTATTCGGTGGTGAGGGACTTCGTGGGGCACGGCATCGGCAGACGGATGCACGAGGAACCTCGGGTCCCGAACTTTGTCAGTGAAGAACTGCTTGCGGACGACATTGTGCTGACCGTCGGTATGGTGCTGGCAATCGAGCCGATGGTAAACGAGGGCAGCTGGCACGTGCGAACGTTGTCGAACGGCTGGACCGTCGTTACGCGCGACGGAAAGTGCTCGGCGCACTTTGAGCACACGGTCGCAATTACCGAGGACGGCTGCGAGGTGATGACGGCGTGATCGGGCGACGGAACCGGTTGTGCAGGCGAAGTGTTGTTTCGCTACCGCTGCTTAGCCGGAACGAACAAAAAATGACATAGTACGGTAGGTATGGGAAAAAAGGAAGTCATAAGGTTGGAAGCCAAGGTTACCGAGGCGCTGCCCAATGCTATGTTCAGGGTCGAACTGGAAAACGGCCACAAGGTCCTGGCGCACGTGTCGGGAAAGATGCGGATGCATTACATCCGGATACTTCCCGGCGACAAGGTTACCGTTGAGATGTCGCCCTACGACCTGAACAGGGGCAGGATTGTCCTGCGACATTAGTCGCGGTCGGCCGTCCCCATTGGATCGGCCCTACCGGCCGGAAGGAAGGACAGAATGAAAGTCAGAAGTTCGGTCAAGAGAATATGTGAGAATTGCAGGATTGTTCGTCGAAAGGGCGTTGTGCGGGTAATCTGCACGAATCCCCGGCACAAGCAGAGACAGGGTTGACGGGCCGTGTGGATTTGTGCGAAGTCGCTGCAGCGTAGCGTGTTTGGGAAGGAGACGATATGCCACGTATAGTTGGTGTTGATATTCCGGATAATAAGTCGATATGGATTGCCCTGACTTACATATACGGCATCGGGCGGTACACGTCTGAGCAGATTCTCAAGGAGGCCAGGATTGACAAGACCACCAAGGCCGGAAAGCTGACCGAGGATGAGCTCAGCCGAATAACGCAAATCATAGACCGCAATTACATCGTCGGCGGCCAGCTTCGACGCCAGATCACTCAGAATATTATGCGACTGCGGGACATAGCTTGCTACCGCGGTCTTCGTCACAGAAGGGGTTTGCCGGTTAGAGGCCAGCAGACCCAGAGCAACGCCCGAACGCGAAAGGGACCTCGCAAGACCGTGGCCGGCAAGAAGGGTGTCAAAGAAAAACGATAATCGTCGCGCGTGGGATATTGGAGCTGGTTTTTGAGATGGCAAAAGGTTCAAAACGCAGGGTCAGAAGAAACGTCGCCAGGGCTATCGTCAATATAAAGGCGACCTTTAACAACACGCTCATCACCGTAACCGATGTGAACGGCGACACGATGTGCTGGAGCTCGGCCGGTTGCGTGGGATTCAAGGGCGCCCGCAAGAGCACACCGTTTGCCGCCCAGCAGGCGGCTCAGCGGTGCGCCATTGCGGCTATGCGCAACGGCGTGCGGGAGGTCGAGATAAAGGTCAAGGGACCCGGCTCCGGCAGGGAGTCGGCAATTTCGGCGATGCAGCAGGCCGGGTTGCGGATTATCTCGATAGAGGACGTTACGCCGCTGCCGCACAACGGCTGCCGCCCGCCCAAGCGCAGGCGCGTTTAACACCGTTCGCTTATGGTTTAATAAAGGGTTTTGGAGACCGTTTGAAACAATGGGACGTTATCTTGGTTCATCCTGTAAGTATTGTCGGCGCGAAGGCGTTAAGCTTATGCTCAAAGGCCTCAGGTGTGAGACGGCCAAGTGCCCGATAGAAAAGAAGCAGCGCAACCTTGCACCCGGTATGCACGGCTGGCGCAGAGGCCGAATGAGCGAATACGCGGTGCGGCTGCGCGAGAAGCAAAAAGTCAAGCGCTACTACGGCCTGCTGGAGCGGCAGTTCATAAGGTATTTTCACCAGGCCGAGCGACAAAAGGGCAACACAGGGGAAATACTGCTCCAACTGCTCGAGAGGCGACTGGATAACGTGGTTTACAAATTGAACTTTGCTCCTTCACGCAAGGCTGCAAGGCAGTTGATTCTGCACGGGCACATCTATGTGAACGGGCGCAAGGTCAACGTGGCGAATTACATTACCAAGGTCGGCGACAGGATTACAATAAAAGATTCCGAAAAAAGCGTTAAGGTGGTCAGGCAGCAACTGGAGAGCAACCCGAACTTTACCACCCAGAGCTGGCTGCAACTGGACCGCCAGAAACCCGAGGCCACCGTTGTTGCGCTGCCGGGCAGGGACGACGTGCAGATTCCGGTGGAAGAGCAGCTTGTGGTCGAGTTCTGCTCTCGATAGTTCGAAGATTATGCCGTTTTTTCGGGTTGACTATCTTAAATTGCTGTTAATGAATGTTATTGGCTGCTGACAGGAGGCATATATGCGAGTCAAATGGCGTGGCTTGGAATTGCCCACTCGTGTTGAGCGAGACGACAGCGTATCCGGAGACAGGTACGGACGATTCTTTATCGAGCCGTTTGAGCGAGGATTCGGCACGACAATAGGCAACAGCCTGCGCCGCGTACTGTTGTCGTCGCTCGAAGGCAGTGCCGTCACTTCTCTCAAGGCCAAGGGAGTCAGCCACGAATTCAGCTCGATCAAGGGCGTGCTGGAGGATATGACCGACATCGTGCTGAACGTCAAGAATCTGGTAGTCCGCCTCGACAGCGATGAGCCCAAGACGATGAAGGTCTCGGCCAACAAGGCCTCGGTAGTTACCGCTGCGGACATTGTTGCGGACCCGGCCATAGAAATCATCAACAAGGACGCGGTCATTGCAACCTTGACCGAGGACGTTGATTTCGAAATGGAAATGGTCGTGGAGAAAGGACGCGGCTACCTGCCTGCTTCCGAGCGAATAGCCGCGATGGACAGGTTCGACCAGGAAATAGGCGTGATACTGGTTGACGCCGTCTTTTCCCCCGTAACCAGAGTCCGCTACACCACCGAGGACACCCGCGTCGGCCAGAAGACCAACTACGACAAGCTGATACTCGAGATATGGACGAACGGGACGGTTACACCTGAGATGGCGTTGGTTGAGGCCGCCAAGATATTACGCAAGCACATCAACCCCTTCGTGCAGTACTTCGAGCTTGGTCGGGAGACGATTCCCGAAGCAGTTACCGTCGAACAGGAACCCGAGGAGGAAAAAATCGACGAGGAACTACTGGAGAAGCTCAAGACACCGATCCAGGAACTGGAGCTTTCGGTCAGGGCCAGCAACTGCCTGGAATCCGCCAAGATCGAGACGGTGGGACAACTGGTTACGATGACCGACGGTGAGTTGCTGAAAATACGTAGTTTCGGCAAGACGAGCCTGCGGGAGGTCAAACGCAAGCTCGCCGATATGGGACTTGCGCTGGGGATGGAACTGGGCCAGACGGCGGCTGCCCTGGAGAAGGCCCAGTAACAATTGGATATTGACTGAAGGTTCGTAAAGCGAGGTTGTTACGCTATGCGTCATAGGGTTGCAGGTCGTCGGTTAAGCAGGACGCGGGAGCATCGGCTGGCGATGCGCCGGAATCTGACCGCGTCTCTTTTCGAGCACGAGAACATTTCGACAACGATGGAAAAAGCCAAAGAGGTCAGGGCCTTCGCTGAAAAACTCATAACGCTGGCCAAAAAGGGAACCCTTGCCGCCAGACGTCGCGCCATCGCTTTGCTCGGCGACCGTGACATCATTACTGACGAAGACGGCGAACGTGTTACCAAAGGCACGGTTATACAGAAACTGTTCAGCGAGATCGGGCCGCGCTACCTCGACAGGCCGGGCGGCTATACCAGGATCATCAGGCTGGCGATGAACAGGCTCGGAGATAACGGTCGGTTGGTCTTGCTGCAACTGGTGGGCAAGGACGAACCTGTAACGAAGCGCTCCGGAGCCGCTGAGGCAACCGCCGAAGAAGACGCCGGCCAGTCCCACTCCGAGCCTGAGCAACAACAGCCCGGCGAAAGCCGGCAGGCACCTGATACCGAAAACGAACAACCCCAGACGTAGTACCGGCGGCCGCCGAGCGGGGAGCCGAGAATATGGACAGCAACGATTGCGTTTTCTGCAAGATGGTCGAGGGGCAGATACCTGTCACCAAGGTTTACGAAGACCAGGCCGTCATGGCATTTCTGGACATCGCCCCTGTAAGCCGAGGCCATACCCTGCTTATCCCAAAACAGCATTTCAGCCGACTGCATGATTGTCCTGCCGAGCATCTCGCGAAGGTCTGCTCGAGCCTGGGTACGGTTTCGGCGGCGGTGGCGTCCGCGATGAATGCCGACGGCTACAACGTGCTGTGCAATACCGGCCGGGCCGCCGGGCAGGTCGTGGAGCACCTGCATTTTCATATCATACCGCGAAGAACCGGTGACGGGCTTTTTACCCACTGGCCGGCCTCCAGGTACGAGCAGGGACAAATAGAACAGGTCGCACAAGAGATTCGTAAGCACTTGTGATTTTATAAGGGTTGACACGGGGCTGGTTGCCTGGTAATTAATATGCAGTACTGTTGACCGCGGGGTAGAGCAGTCTGGTAGCTCGTCGGGCCCATAACCCGGAGGTCGCAGGTTCGAATCCTGCCCCCGCTAGTTACGCGTAGCCGTAGCAGGAACAGGCATTTATGCCGGTTCCTGCTTCCTTTTTGCGCAGCAGCCACTATTGACCATTGAGGTGAAAAACAAACCGTTCATAGTCTCAGTCCCGCATGGTGGAAGCTGGAACAACCGCAATTGCGGCACAATCGAATCGGGTCCGATTTTGGTGGCGATTCCTGCGGTTGCCGTTCTCCGCCGCCGCAAGAAACTGGCATCCGGGTGTCAGCGGTACCAGTAACGACGTTCTGACAATATTTGTCTGTGCGCGGCCGCTGGTGGCCAGACGACGCCGGGCCCCGTCAATACGATATGACCGTTCTTATCTCATAGCCGGTGAGTTTCTTGCGGCCGGCAAGCTCGGCCAGTTCAATCAGGAAAACAATGCCCGCGATCCGGCCGCCGATTTTCTCGATGAGCTTGCAGGCGGCTGCCATTGTTCCGCCAGTGGCAAGCAAATCGTCCACCATCAGCACCGAGGCGGATTTCTCTATGGCGTCGACGTGGACCTCGAGCGTGTCGGTGCCGTATTCGAGGTCGTAGGTGATGCTTTCGGTTTTGCAGGGCAGTTTGCCGGGCTTTCTTATGGGCACGAAGCCTGCGTTGAGCTTTCTTGCGACGGCGGCGCCGAAGATGAAGCCTCGTGCCTCGACGGCTGCGACGTACCGGATGCCGGCGTCGATGTAATCGGCGCTGAGCGCGTCGACCGCGGCGGCGAAGGCGACAGGGTCGGCCAGCAGAGGCGTGATGTCGCGGAAGAGTATCCCCCTGGTCGGCCAGTCGGGGATGGTGCGGATGTACCCGGCGAGGTCAACGTTCTGCGGGTTCATATCAGAAGCTCCAACCGTTCAACAAGCAAGCACACCCATAAGCAGTCCGAATCCGAACAAGCACAACGGCCGTGACGGCTGGACGGCATTATATCGTCGGGCTCAGCCGCTGCAAGCAAAACCGACAAGGAAAAGCTGAAACAGAGGTCGGATTCGGGTGGGTCAGGGGTGCCTGGTTTCCAGGGACTTGGTTATGAGTTTCGACCTTCGCCAGAGGTTTATGCGTATCCAGGTGATCGAGGCGGCGCCGATGGCCAGTTCGATTATTCCGCGAAGGCTGTAGAGTCGGTCACGCAGCGTCTGCGCGTAGTTCTGGACAAGCTGCCAGCTCTGGTCGTCGGACGGGTCAAAATGCCCAAG
This sequence comes from uncultured Pirellulales bacterium, assembly GCA_964429265.1. GTDB lineage: Bacteria > Planctomycetota > Phycisphaerae > Sedimentisphaerales > Anaerobacaceae > CAYSBK01. The sequence goes on from CAYSBK010000016.1 coordinate 16,721, forward strand.
AACGCGGCCGTAGGGAAGCAGGATGGTCAACACCATATAAAGGGTCCATCCGGCCACTGTAATGGTTGCCGCCGTCTGTTCGACGGCGAGTCTTTGTACCTTGGCCAGCTGGTGGGCGGAATAAGAGCGGACGACGAGCCTTCCAAAGAGCCGCAGCCACAGCGGGCTGGTCAGCCAGCACGCTACGAAGAGCACAAAGAACCACAACGGGGCATAAGGAATCTCCTTCAGCCAGATATAGAGCGAGGCGACGGCGAAGATGACGCTGTTGATGATGATCGGCGTGCCGCTATTGAGCAGTTCGAGGCTTGTGCCGCAGGCGGGACACTTCCGGGTGGTGGCGGCCGGCCTTAGCAGGGCATCGCGGTACCAGTTCAGGTTGGCTTTGCAGTTTGGACAGCGCATTGGCGTTCTCTTCCAATGACGTCGCCAGCCGGGGGGTGACTCGAGTGCTGACAATCAGCGCGGCCTGTTGCGCCGGTTTTTTACCGGATGGGGGCTGGGATGTCAAGCACACTTTGCCGCGGCGGCGACGGGCGAGAGTCGGCGAGGTTGACATCGAGATGCGGTGCTGGGAAAATCGGGCGGGTAGTCGGTCGGACGGTAGTCGGGCGCTGCGAAACGGCGGCGAAGGAGTAACCGGACGGTCGGGGATTTTTGTAGAAGTTGGCGAACGGATTTCTGAAAGGGCAGCCCGTTGGCAGGTGTGGTGGGCATTTTGATTTTGTTGACGGTCTTATTTCTGTCGCTGGTGATAACACGGGTCGCGACGGTTGTGCTGACTATGACGGGGCTGTCGGAGGAGGCGGCGCGCTTCCAGGCGAGATCTGCCTTTACGGGGACGGGATTTACGACCAGCGAGTCCGAGCACGTCGTTCAGCACCCGATTCGCAGGCGAGTCATAATGGCTCTGATGATTCTCCGAAGCGCGGGTTTGATAACGATAATAATTTCGCTGATGCTTTCGTTCCTGGGGCCGTCGCCGGAGATGGTGAAGGTGATGCGTTTGTTGTGGCTGTCGTTTGGTGTGTTGGTACTGTGGCTGCTGGCCAGGAGCAAGACGGTCGAACGATATATGTGTCGTGTGATCGAGCGTGCGTTGAAGCGCTGGACGGATCTTGATGTGCGTGACTATGCGAGCCTGTTGAGATTGTCCGGGGGATACAGCGTCACCGAGATACACGTTCGTGAAGGTGACTGGGTCGCCGGCAAGAAACTTCGTGAATGTTACCTGCCGCAGGAAGGCATAACGGTACTGGGGATAAGCCGGTCGGACGGCAGTTACGTTGGCGGACCGAAGGGCGATACGGATATATACCCGGGCGACATGCTGATTGTGTACGGCCGGGCGGAGAAGCTTCGTGAGTTGGATGCGCGTCGCGCCGACCGTGCAGGCGATGAAGCGCACGACCGGGCGGTAAGTGAGCAGATAAGGCATATGAGAGAACAGGAAGACCGGGAAAGCAGGTACAGGAAGAAGCGGCAGGCGGCGCTGGAGTCGGGCAAGTTGTGAGCGGCGAGACGACCAAGACCTTATTTGAAACAAGGACGACGGGTCGGTCGAGCTACAATCACGTGATAAGGGTGGTGTTTGACTCGGCGGCGGATGCTGCGTTTGATTACCTGGTGCCGGACAATCTCTGGCCGGTCCGGCCTGGAGAGAGGGTGGAGGTTCCATTCGGCAGGGGCAACAAGCGGCAGGTAGGGTTCTGCGTGGCGGCGGACGTGCCGCTGGAGAAGAGCTTCGGCGGGGGCAATAGGCGGCGTCTGAAAGAAGTGATTCGCAAGGTTGACGACGAGCCGCTGCTGGACGGGGAGCTTCTGAAGCTGGGAGAATGGATAAGCAGTTATTACGTTTGTCCGCTGGGCCAGGTACTGGCAGCGATGGTTCCGGGCGCAGTGAAGAAAGCGGCCGGGGTGCGACGCGAGCTATACGTGTACCTGTGCGCGGAACTTCCGTGCACGCAGGGGCAGGCCTTGGCGGCGACGGCGAAGAAGCAAAGGCGGCTGGTGGAGTATCTGCGTGAAACGGGGGCTTTCGATGCGGCATCGGCGGTGTCGGTCGAGGCGGCACTGGCGGCGGTTGGTTGTACGAAGGTGCCGCTGAAGCGCCTGGCTGAGAAGCAAATCGTGAGCTTGATAACCAGGACTAAGCTGAAGTCGCTGCCGGTGCTTCCGGAAGGTATAGCGATAAAACAGAGCCGAGTTACCCTTAATGAAGACCAGAAGAAAGCAATGGACCACCTGGCGGCGCAAATTGATTCGGGCAGGTTCGGCGTGACGGTGCTGCACGGGGTTACCGACAGTGGAAAGACCGAGCTTTACATACTGGCCGTCGAGCGAGTTCTGGCCAGGGGCAAAACGGCGATAGTTCTGCTTCCGGAGATTGCGCTTACGGCTCAAACGGTGCAGCGGTTCAGCGGGCGGTTCGAGAGGGTGGCGGTAATGCACTCGGGTCTCGGCCCCGCCGAACGGAACGCACAGTGGCAGAAGATAAAAAGGGGGCAGGCGGACGTGGTTATCGGTGCGCGTTCGGCGGTGTTTGCGCCGGTGCCGAGGCTGGGGCTGGTGGTGGTCGATGAAGAGCACGAACCGAGCTACAAGCAGGATACCGCCCCTCGATACAACGGGCGCGACGTTGCGATAAAGCGGGCTCAACTTGCCGGTGCGCACTGCATTCTGGGCAGCGCGACGGTGTCACTGGAGATGATTCACAACTGCCGCACCAAGAAGCATTTTCAGATGGTTCGACTTCCCAGGCGGGTGATGAATCTTCCCATGCCGCAGATGAAACTGGTGGATATGCGGCAGTACTGCGCGCGGCCGGGCGTGGTGGAGCTGATAAGCCCACAGCTTCAGCAGCACCTCGGCGAGGCGCTGGCCCGAAGAGAGCAGGCGATACTGCTTCTTAACAGGCGTGGCTACAGCAACTTTGTGTTTTGCTCATCGTGTCACTACACGCTGCACTGTCGCAACTGCGACGTGACGCTGACGTTTCACAAGGCGAAGATGGGGCAAAGCCGCCACGCCAACGTGCCGCAGGATAAGCATATCGGTTCCGGCTATGCGGTGTGCCATTACTGCCTTGCGCGGACGCTGGTGCCGCGTGCTTGTCCGCTTTGCGGCAAGGCGATGGTGATGATAGGGACGGGTTCTCAGCGGCTCGAGGAAGAACTGGCTGCGAAGTTTCCGGATGCGAGGGTGGCGCGGGTGGACAGCGACTCGATGGCGGCGAGGGATTATTACCGGGTTCTCAGCGCATTCAGCAGCGGGCGGATCGACATCCTTGCGGGCACGCAGATGCTGGCCAAGGGACTGCACTTTCCGAACGTTACAGTGGTGGGGGTAATCAGCGCCGATACGTCGCTTTACGTGCCGGACTTTCGTGCGAACGAGCGGACTTTTCAATTGGTTTCGCAGGTGGCCGGCCGGGCCGGGCGGTCGGCCAAGAAAGGTACGGTTCTTGTGCAGACGTTTTTGCCGGACCAGCCGGCGATCCGCTTTGCGATTGCGAATGATTACACCGGCTTCATAAATGAGGAGTTGAAACATCGCAAAGCGTGTAATCTGCCGCCTTTCTGGCGGCTGGCGGCGGTGACGATGCGGGACAGGAGCTACGAAAAGCTGGAGGCGGCCGGTCGGGCGATCCGGGAGAGAATAGACCGCGTCGTCCAGCAGGAGAAACTCAAGGTGCTTGTGCGTGGGCCGATGCCGGCGGTAATAAGTCGAATCCAGCGTTTTCACAGGCTGCAGATAATCATCCAGGCACCGACGGCGCAGATGATGAATCGGCTCTTCAGCGTGCTGCGGTCGCAAGGGCCGGTTCGACCCGCGGTGAAGGTCGCGGTGGATATCGACCCGGTCAACCTGTTATAGCTTGAAAATCGGTCGCGGGCCTGCTATATTCGATCTGTGAGTTATCGGGGAGTAGCTCAGTTTGGCCAGAGCGCTGCGTTCGGGACGCAGAGGTCGCAGGTTCAAATCCTGTCTCCCCGAGTTCCCGGCAAGGATGAGGGTGACCACGCGGCGAAGGTAGAGGTAAGCCCGGAAACCCGCACCGGCAAAAACGGCCGTACAGGAGGTTGTTGATGAGGAGGGTCGTAATATCACTTGTTGTGGTTGTGCTTCTAAGCGGGGCGGCATATTGCCGGACGCTTTTCCACTGGTCGTTCGATGGTACTTACGGCGAAGAAATCCTGGCGGCTACCGACATCGTCGCGGGGGAGGTGGCGTACAAGTTTCGAGATGCCGAGGGACCGGATCCATCGTACGATGTCCGCTACGGTTCGGCCAACGTTATCTATAACACGGCCGGTACGTCGGCGCAGTTCGAGAACGATCCTGCCTCCAACGACCCGGGCGTGGGTATGAGGGTGCCCGACAGCGGGGTTGATTCGGGGCTGGACCTGAGCACGGTCGGCGCATTTACGATCGAGGCGTTCGTCTACCCATATGACAACCGGCAAGCGGTAATAATCCGCAAGAACAACAAGGCGGCGGACGGCGGCATTTACTACATCGACACAAGAAGCGACGGACATTTCGGCATCCGCCTGGCCGGGCCGAACGCCGACACCGGCGACAGCGGCGGTCTGTGTTACGACCTGCCGTTGCAGACGGACCAGTGGCAGCACGTGGCGCTTGTGTGGGACGGCAGTGCTGCGAAGTTTTACGTTGACGGGATTCGCTCGCAGAATCTCAGCGGCGGTGCCGAGGTTCCTTTTACCGGGCCGGTTGGGGATTCGAGCAAGGCGCTGGGCATCGGGTGCATCGTGCGTGACAATCTGGACCCGCCGGCAAGTTCGGGTCAGTTTTTCAACGGGCGAATCGACGAGCTTCGTATAAGCGACGAGGCCCTTGCCCCCAGCGGATTCCTGCTGTCGGTCCAGCCGGGTCCGGCGAGCAATCCCCGCCCTGTGGACGGCGGCAGGGTCACCTCGACGGAGGTTGTGCTGCAATGGGACAGCGGCCTGCTGGCCGATGCACACGAGGTGTATTTCGGAACCGATTTCAATCAGGTCAGCGACTGGAACGACCCCAACATACCGCCGGGCAGGGGTCGGACCGACCAGAACAGTTATAACGCCGGTGAGCTAACCGCTGGACTGACATACTACTGGCGCATCGACGAGGTCGGACCGGGTGGTACGGCCAGGGGCGATGTGTGGAGTTTCACGGTGGCCCGGACTTACACCAACAGCCTGGGGATGGAGTTTGTGCAAATCGACGCGGGCAGCTTCGTGATGGGTTCCACCGAGGGCGACTTCGACGAGCTGCCGGTGCACAACGTTACGATTAGCAGGCCTTTCTTTATCAGCAGATACGAGGTGACAAACAGCCAGTATGAGCAGTTCGACCCAAACCACGGGCTTATCGACCACCGTGGTTTCACCCACGGGCCGAACGAGGCGGTGATTTTTGTCAGTTGGGAAGATGCGAACGCATTTTGCCGGTGGCTCAGCGGGCGGGAGTCGCTGCCCTACCGGCTGCCGACGGAGGCCGAGTGGGAGTACGCCTGCCGGGCGGGCACGACAACGGCATACCACACCGGTGAGACGCTGCCGAGTGCATTCCTGAAGAACGCCGAGGAGACCTGGGGGCCGGAACCGGTGCCTTTGGACGTGGGCAACACGCCCGCGAATCCATGGGGGTTGTACGATATGCACGGCAACGTGGAAGAGTGGTGCTACGACTGGTACGGGCCATACGTCGGCGGCGACCAGGTTGATCCTATAGGGCGGGTCGCCGGCAGGTTTCGCGTTTGTCGCGGCGGCAGTCACTCGACGACGGTCCAATACCTGCGAAGCGCCAACCGGATGGGGACACTGCCGCAGGATAAGCACTGGCTGATAGGGTTCAGGCCCGTAATTGCGGAGATGCCGGGTACTGAGCCGTTGCCGGAGCCGCCGCCGCAGCTTTACCAGACGAACGTGGACCAGAACATTCCGCCGGACATAAACGAGGGTCCGGACCCGGATATTCCGTATTTTGAGGGGCCGCGGACGTACGTGAAGATAGCGCCCGGCTCGGAGGGACCTTTGTTTTCTGCACATAATCACGACCCGGGGTTTACACACTGTGCGAACGGGGATTTGCTGGCCATCTGGTACACCACCAGGCGGGAGCCGGGGCGGGAACTGGCACTGGCGGCGAGCCGACTCCGTTACGGGCACGACGAATGGGAGGATGCATCGCCTTTCTGGGATGCGCCGGACCGAAACGATCATGCTCCGGCGTTGTGGATCGATGAAAACGGAAAGCTGTATCAATTTTGCGGGCTGGCGGATGCAGCTACGTGGGCAGCGCTGGCGCTTGTTATGCGAACGTCAGCAGACAACGGGGTGACGTGGTCGCCGGCAGTGTTGATAGACCCTGAACATACGTATGAGCATATGCCGGTGGAATCTGTCCTGCGCACAAGCGGCGGCAGCATTGTGTTGCCGCTGGATAAGAATCCCGGCACGCACCTTTATCTCAGCGATGACGACGGCTTGAGCTGGTATTATCCAGGCGGCAGGATTTACGGTATCCACGCGGGCGTAGTGGAGCTTGGCGACGGCAGGCTGATGGCGTTCGGCCGCGGCGACAATATCGACGACAGGATGCCGATGAGCATCTCGACGGATACGGGGGCAAGCTGGACGTATTCGGCCAGCGAGTTTCCGCCGATCAGCGGCGGCCAGAGGCTGGTGGTGCGACGGCTTAAGGAGGGACCCATCCTGTTTATCTCGTTTACCGGCTCGGACGGGATGGTGATAGACGGCAGGCAGGTCTACGGGATGTTCGCGGCGGTTTCGTACGACGACGGCCTTAGCTGGCCGGTCAAGAAGCTCATCACGGCGGGCGGGCCGCCGAGAGTTTACGACGGCGGCGGCAATACGGGCGTATTTACGATGGATGATACCCACGCCGAGCCGCGGGGTTACCTTGCGATGACCCAGAGGCCTAACGGTGTCATTGAACTTATCTCCAGCGCGTTGCATTACAGTTTCAACCTGGCTTGGCTGGAGCACAAGGACTACCGCGTGATTGACGACTTTGAAAGCTACAGCGACGAAGGCGGAGACAATCCTATCGGCGATACGTGGCGGGACGGCACGGGTGATGCGAACAACGGCGCACTGGTAAGCCTCGAAACAGGTGCCAACGTCCGCGGCTACAAGTCGATGCGGTTCGCTTACGACTGCACGCGGCCCTGTTGCAGAGCAGTCCGGACATACGGCAGCGGGCAGGACTGGACTGCCGAGGGAAGCCGGGCTATGGCGGTTTGGTTTTTTGGCGATGCGGCGAACCCGGCCGGCGACCGGATTTACATAAGGGCCGCCGACGTCAACGGCAACTGGGCGGACGTGTTTTACGCCGGCGAAGCAAACCATATCAGCGAACCCGCGTGGCACCAGTGGGACATTGACCTTGAGGATTTCAACGGGGCAGGCGTCGGGCTGCGGGCTGTGAATTCGGTCGCGGTTGGTGTGTCCGGCAGCGGAGCAGGCCAGTTGTGGTTCGACGATTTGAGACTTTATCCGCCGAGGTGCCTGCCGCAATTCGGTCCGGCGGCGGACTTGAACGAAGACTGCGTTGTGGACGGCGAGGACCTTGCGGAACTGGCGTCCGGCTGGCTGGGGATGGAAAGAATCGTTGCGGGCGTGCCGGCCGACGCGAACCGGCTGCTGTTGTGGTACAGGTTTGACGAGACGTCCGGCGACATTGCGGAGGATTACAGCGGCCGGGCGATGCACGGTTACGTTGATGGTCCTGAAAGCGGCTGGCAGCCGGGCGGGGGCCACGACGGCGGCTGCCGGGTATTCAACGATGATACCGACGTGGAGGTGCCGACACAGGTGCTGGCCGGCGTCGAAGGCCAGATCAGCGTAACGGTCTGGCTGAACGGGATATACCGGGCGGATTCGGACAACTGGCTTTTCGATACAGGCTGGAACGATTGCTTCGTCGAGGCGATTGTGGTTACCGCCGCCGACCATCGGGTGATGTGGCGGGCAGGCTATTCGCCCGGCGACGTGTTGCTGTGGGACCTCGACGGCCGGGATCCGCAGGAGCTGGCCGACCAGTGGCACCACTGGGCCTTCGTTAAGGACGCAAACCAGGGATTGATGCGGATATACTTCGACGGGCAGGTCGCTGCGGAGAAGAGCGATGCCTTTGGTTCACCTGCGGCCGCAGTGGGCGCGGCGTTCGACATCGGGGCAAGCCTGCCGCACCATAACGACTACATCGGGAAGATGGACGATTTCAAGGTATATAGATATGCATTGTCGCAGGCGGAGGTGGTAGGCGCTGCCACGGGCGGCGGAGACCTTGTTGTGGCCGCACCTGACTGCGACAGGCTTCATCGCGATGGCAAGGTGGATTTTCGGGACTACGCGGTCCTGGCCGGGCAATGGCTGCAGCAGAGGCTGTGGCCCTGAGATACTACGAAGCCCGCACTTACCTTGTCGGGGTGCACACCCTGTTGGTGGTGTCGATGTAATCGGGCAGGTTTTCGTCGGGATAGCGTTTCTGCATTGCGGCAGCGACCAGCCCGACGAACATCGGCTGTGGTCTCAGCGGTCGTGACGTCAGGCAGGGATGCGCCTGCGTGCCCATAAAGAAGGGATGCGAGGGGATTTCGAGTATCTGCATAATGGGCTGGTTGGGGGCCTTGCCGGAGAACACCAGGCCGTGGCTTTCGAGGGTTTCGATGTAACGGGGGTCGACCTCGTAGCGGTGTCGGAACCGCATCCGCACCTTATCGACCCTGCCGAACAGCTTCCAGGCGATCGTGCCGGGTTTCAACTCGACGTCCTGTCCACCAAGGCGCATATTTCCGCCGAGACCCTCGATTTTTTTCTGTTCGGGCAGCACGTCGATGACAGGCTCGGCGCAGGCTGGGTCGATCTCGGTGCTGTTTGCCTCGGGCAGGCCGCAGACATTTCTGGCGTACTCAACGACCGCCATCTGAAAACCAAAGCACAGGCCCAGATACGGCAGGTTGTTTTCCCTTGCGTACTTTATGCAGGCGATTTTTCCCTCGGCGCCGCGGGTGCCGAAGCCTCCCGGGACGATAATGCCGTCCACTCCCGCCAGGACGTCCGCCGCATCGGCGTCGGTGACGTTGGTCGTCTCTGTCCACTTGATGTGCACCTTGCAGCCCAGGGCGATGCCGGCGTGTTCGAGGGCGTTTATGATTGAGGCGTAGCTGTCGCGCACGGAGGTGTACTTACCCGTGATGCCGACCGTCACGTCGTGTTTGGCGGCGTCGATCTTGTCGGTGAAATCGCACCATCGCAGCCACGCCTTTCGCTCGTGGCGAAGGTTGATGCGGTCTTCTATCTTCAACAGCCGCAGCACTTCGAAATCCAGCCCGGCATCACGCAGCATCGCCGGTATCTTGTAAATGCTGGCCGAGTCCGGAAGCGAGACGACCCTTTCCATGGGGACGTTGCTGTAAACGCTTATCTTCTGCCTGGCCTTCTCGGTGACGGGCCGTCCGGCACGGCAGGCGATGATATGCGGCTGGATGCCGAGTTGCATAAGCTGCTTGATGCCCAGTTGCGCAGCCTTTGACTTTTGCTCGCCGAGGCTTTTCGGCTCCAGGATATAGGTAAGGGCGACGAAACAGCAGGTATTTGGACCTTCTTCGTATGCCAGTTCACGCATTGCCTCGATGAAATAGGCATTTTCGAGGTCGCCGACGGTGCCGCCTATTTCGACGAAGACGATGTCGGCGCCGGTCTTGGCCGCGAGCGACCGAAGCTTCAGCTTCACTTCGCCGGTAACGTGGGGGATCATCTGGACGTCGCGGCCGAGGTAGTCGCCGTGGCGTTCCTTGTGGAGGACCGAGCTGAAAATCTGGCCGCTGGTGGCGAAGTTGGCGCGGGTCAGGTCCATATCGAGCATCCTCTCGTAGGTGCCGAGGTCCATATCGCATTCCATCCCGTCGTCGAGCACGAAGACCTCGCCGTGGCGGAACGGATTCAGCGTGCCGGAGTCGATATTCAGATACCCCTCCAGCTTGATGGGCGCGACCTTCAGGGCCTTGTCCTGCATCAGCTTGGCAAGGCAGGATGAGAAGATGCCCTTGCCCAGCCCGCTCATTACGGTGCCCAGGACGAAACAGTAGCGGGCCTTGCCTTTCTTGTAGCCGGCCGGCACAGGCGAGAAGAACTCGCTGTCGGTCGAGGTATCACTGACCGAGGCCAACAAATGCTCACTGTCTGTCATAGCCTTGCCTGTAGATTTCCACAACAATAGACTCCATTTTTCGCCGGGCAGCCGGCCGGTCTAAAGCGGCCGGGCACGCCGGCATCTTTCTACGAAGGCTGCGTATTGTTCGGGCGTATCTATGCCGGGGCAGACGTGCCTGACCCTGCCGACCAGGATCTTGTAGCCGTTCTCGAGGGCACGCAATTGCTCGAGTTTTTCGGTTTTTTCCAGCGGTGTCTGCGGCAGGGTGGTGATTTTCATCAGGAAGTCCTTGCGATAGGCGTAGATGCCGAGGTGCCGCAGGTATTGCCCGACCTCTCCGACGCCGGCCTTTTCACGGTCGTAGGGAATGGGCCAGCGCGAAAAGTAAACAGCCGAACCGTCGCCGGCCAGCACGACCTTCACGATGTTCGGGTCGGCGACCTGCTCGGCATCCTCGAAACCCGCCGCAAGCGTCGCCATAGGATAGCCGGGATTCTCCAGCAAAAGCTGTGCCAGGTAATCGATGTTGGCCGGGTCAATCTCAGGCTCGTCGGCCTGGAGGTTGACTACTATCTCGACGTCGATGTCGGCCACGGCCTCGGCGATGCGGTCGGTGCCGCTGCTGTGTTCGGCAGACGTCATCACCGCCTCGGCGCCGAAAGATTGCGCCGCCGCAGCGACCTTTTCGTCGTCGGTGGCGATTATGATTTTTTCGAGGCGTTTTGCCCGGCAAGCCTGCTCATAGGTGTGCTGGATGAGGTATTTGCCGGTATCCCTGGCGAGAACCTTCCCGGGGAACCTGGTGGAACCGTAGCGTGCAGGAATACAACCTAAAACTTTCACATCCTTCCTTCCGGCCAGTCGAGTCCCGTATAGGCTTCTTTGCGGAGATATTACCAGAGCCGCCAGGGCCTGTCAATACGACTGCCCGGCGAATAACTGTTGCAAAGATTGTGGCAGTATCTTTGGAGACGGGCCGTAACTGCGGCTGGCTATTGACGCCTGTATTTCTAATGTTAATCCGCATGGGATGCTGGTCGATATTATGAATTGTGAGGTATGAGACATCATGGAAGGCAAGAATGCAAGTAAGCCGAGAACACGTGGAACGGCGGCG